>NZ_JBEZZF010000030.1:1687-63925 GCF_040639055.1 Promicromonospora sp. NPDC023987
AGCACCGCCAGCACCAGCACCGCCAGCACCAGCACCGCCAGCACCAGCACCGCCAGCACCAGCACCGCCAGCACCAGCACCGCCAGCACCAGCACCGCCAGCACCAGCACCACCGCCAGGCGCACGCAGCTCCTGCCGGTCGAGCCCTCCGACGTCTTTCCCGGTCGCTGGGTCGGTGGCGTGGCCATGGTCGTCGGACCACTGCTCCTGCTCGTCGGCGCCCTGCTGCGGATCCGGTTCGACTTCTTCTTCCCGGCCCAGCTCGCGGCCTTCGACCACCACCCAGGGCTCATCAGCACCTCGTATGCCTTGTTCGCTGCGGGGCACCTGCTGCTCTGGCCCGCCGTCGTCCTCCTGGCGGGGCGTGTCGCCGCCCGTAACCCCTGCTGGGGCCTGTGGGGCGGGGTGCTCGTGCTCTCCGGGACTGTCGCCCGGGCATTCCACGCCGGGATGGACCACATGGCCTTCCGGTTCGCCGACGCCGCTGGCGCGTCAGCCACCACGGACGCGGTCTCCACCACGTACGGCTCGTTCCAGATCTTCTCCGTCCTGAACCTCGCGATCCTCGCGGGGTGGCTGGTGCTCGCCGTCGGCGCCTGGCGGACCAAGGTGCTGGGACCGGTGGGCGCGATCGCGCTCGCGCTGACGTCGGCGCTGCCGCTCGGCCTGCTGAAGGGGACGACCCTGCTGTCCCTGGTCGCGCTCGCCGGGCTGGCGACCGCGCTCGTTCCCCTGGGCCTGCGCGAGCTGCTGCGGTCACCACGCCCGCGTCCGGCGGTCGCGCTCCGCTGGGTGGCCGTGGTCGGGCTCGTGCTCGGGGTCATGTTCGCCGTCGGCCAGGCGGGTTGAGCGGCCGGGTGAGCGTCCCGTGAGCGAGAACAGATACGGTCACGCCATGGACGGCGCGGCGGGCAGACGGCTCTGGGCCGTCGACGTCGTCGACCTCGTGGCAGCCCTCGGCCTGACCGCTGCCTACGTCAGCCTGGCCCACCTGCCAGGCGCTGACGGACAGCCCACCTACGACGGTCCGGCGTGGCTCGTCTGGCTCGTCGCCGCCGGCGTCGGCCTGCCCGTCGCGCTGCGCAGGCGCTTCCCCGTACCGGTCCTCGGTGCCGTCGTCCTGGCGCTGACCGCCGCCACGTTCCTCGACATCACCCGCGAGCCGTACACCTCGGCAGGGCTGGCGGCCTACCTGGTGGGGCTGGCCGAGCCCGCCCGCCGCTCGGTCACGGCGCTCTCGGTCGCCCTGCCGGTCGCCGTCGGCGGCGTGTACGTGGGCGAGGCGGTGCATACCCCGTCGGGGAGCCCGCGGGACGCGCTGGGCGTGGCCGCTCTGGTGCTGCTGACGGTCGGCGGCGCGTGGGCGGCCGGCCGCGTCGTGCGGAGCCGGCGCGCGGAGGCGCGGCGGGAGGTGCGTCGCGAGGCGGACCGGGCACTCGACGAGCAGCGCCTGCAGATCGCCCGGGACCTGCACGACATCGTGTCGCACAACCTGAGCCTGATCGCGGTACGGGCCGGGGTGGCTGCCCACGTCGCCGACGCCGACCCGCACGAGGCGCGGAGTGCGCTGCGAGCCATCGAGGAGACCAGCAGAGCCGCGCTGACGGAGATGCGTCGCACGCTCGGCGTCCTGCGCACGGGCGACGCGCCGCTCGGCCCGGCGCCAGGAATCGGTGACCTCGGCCCGCTGGCGGACGACGCGCGGCGGGCCGGGGTCACCGTGGACCTGACCGTTCACGGTGCCGAGGGGCTCCCTGAGGGGGACCAGCTGACGGTCTACCGGGTCGTGCAGGAGGGCTTGACCAACGCGGTCCGGCATGCGGCCCCCACGAGCTGCCGCGTCTCGGTCGTCGTGGGCGGTGAGGAGGTCCTGGTCGAGGTCGTCGACGAGGGGCCGCGGGCCGACGCGGCGCCGACACAGCCGACGCCGACACCGCCGACGCCCTCGCAGCCGTCGCCGTCGGGCGGCCACGGCCTGGCGGGGATCCGGGAGCGGGCGCGCCTGTACGGGGGGAGCGTCGAGGCGGGGTCGCGCCCCGACGGCGGCTTCGCGCTCCGTGCCCGGCTGCCGCTGGCCAGGGAGGGGCGCGTGTGACACCGGATCTCGTCCGCGTCCTGGTGGCCGACGACCAGGCGATGCTCCGCGGCAGCCTCCGCCTGCTGATCGACCACACGCCGGGGATGGCCGGCGTCGGCGAGGCGTCGGACGGCGTGGAGGCGGTCGAGCTCGCCCGACGCGAGCTGCCCGACGTCGTGCTCATGGACGTCCGCATGCCGGGGGTCGACGGGATCCAGGCCACGCGCGAGATCTGTGCCGACGCGGCGCTGGCCGGCGTCCGCGTCCTGATCCTCACCACCTTCGACCTCGACGAGTACGTCTACGCGGCCCTGCGTGCGGGTGCGGCGGGCTTCCTGCTCAAGGACACCCCACCGGCGGACGTGCTGCACGCGATCAGGGTGGTCGCGGCGGGCGAGGCGCTGCTGGCGCCGTCGGTCACCCGTCGCCTGATCGCCGAGTTCACCAGCAGGCCCGAACCGGGCAGGCCGCTGGCCAGGACGCTCGACGGCGTCACCGACCGTGAGCTCGAGGTGCTGGGCCTGATCGCGCGGGGCCTGTCCAACACCGAGCTGGCCGACCGCCTCCGGCTCAGCCCCGCCACGATCAAGACCCACATCGGCCGGCTGCTGGCCAAGCTGGGCGCGCGGGACCGCGCCCAGCTGGTGATCATCGCCTACAAGACCGGCCTGGTCGCCTGACCCGGGGGTCAGTCCGTTGAGCGGACCATTCCGCGGACGCCCACCACCAGGCCCAGCACCGCCGTGGCCAGGGCGGCCACCCAGCCCCAGGCCACCGTCGCGGAGGCGAGGTCGCCCGCGAACGCTGCCCGGCCCGAGTCGACGACATACCGCAGCGGGTTCACCGCCGACACGGCGCGCATCCACGCCGGGCCGTTCTCCAGGGGCAGCAGCATGCCCGACAGCAGCATCACCGGGAACAGGACGGTCTGCTGCACCACCCAGAACATCCACTCCTGCTTGCGCACCGCGAGCGCCAGCGCGTACGACAGGGAGCCGACGCCGATCCCGAGCACCGCGAGCTGCAGCAGCGTGAGCGCGGCGCCGAGGGGGTCGGGGCGCAGGCCGAACGGCAGCATGACGAGCAGCACGACGGCGGACTGGGCGATGATCGGCACCATCTCCTTGAGCGCGCGACCCACGAGCTGTGCCGGGCGGGAGAGCGGGGTGACGAGCATGCGCTCGTGCACGCCGGACGAGAGGTCGAGCTGCAGGTTGGAGCCGGTGACCGACGTGCCGAAGAGCGTGGTCATCGCCAGCACAGCGGGTACGAACCACAGCCAGACGTCGCCGCCGAGCGCGCCGCCCGCGGAGCCGGCGAGCAACGGGCCGAAGAGCCCGAGGAACACCAGCGGCTGCACCAGGCCGAACAGCAGCGAGAACGGGTCGCGTGCCACGGGCCGGAGCTCGCGGACCAGCACGATCCGGGTGTCGCGCAGGAAGCTGCGCCGGGGGAGCGCCCGGGCCATGGGCCGGTCGGTGGTGCCGGGGGTCAGGGTCGCGGCGCTCATGCCAGGACCTCCTTCTTGTCCGAGGTGCGGTCGGTCGGGGTCTCGACGGGCTCGACCTGCGGGGGGTCGACCTGCGAGGGGTCGACCGCGTTCTCCCGCAGGCTGCGGCCGGTCAGGCCGAGGAACACGTCGTCGAGCGTGGGTCGCGTGACGTCCACCCGGCTCACCGGGAGGTCCGCGGCGTCCGCCGCGCGCAGGAGGCCCGGCGCTGCGCCGGGGCCGTCCGCGATCCGGATCTCGACGGTGCCTCCAGCGCGGTCGGTGGTGACTCGGACCGCTCGGGTGCCCGGTGCGCGCTCGGCGACGGCGGCCAGCGCCGGCGCGTGCTCGGCCGCCACGCGGAGCGTCACGAGGTCGCCGGCCAGCTCGGCCTTCAGGGCGTCGGCGGTGTCGTCCGCGATGACCTGACCGTGGTCGACGACGAGCACCCGCTCGGCGAACGTGTCCGCCTCGTCGAGGTAGTGGGTGGTGAGCACGATGGTCATGGGCTCGGCGGCGGCGGTCCGCATCCGCAGGATGTGCTCCCACAGGTTGGCCCGGTTGTGCGGGTCCAGACCGGTCGACGGTTCGTCGAGGAACAGCAGCGACGGCTCGTGGACCAGGCCGACGGCGACGTCGAGGCGACGCTTCTGCCCGCCCGACAGGCTCTCGACCTTGCGGTCGGCCTGCTCGGTCAGGTCGAGCGCCTCGAGCAGCTCGCCGGCCCGGCTTCGTGCGGTGCGCCGGTCGAGGCCGTAGATCTCGCCCTGGGCGACGAGCTCGTCGCGCACGAGCTGGGCCGCGCCGCCGGCACCGCCCTGGCCGACGTAGCCGATAGCGGCGCGCACCCGGTCGGGGTGGGTGGCGACGTCGTACCCGGCGACCTCTGCGGTGCCCGACGTCGGCGGGATGAGCGTGGTCAGCATGCGCAGCGTCGTGGTCTTCCCTGCTCCGTTGGGGCCGAGGACGGCGACCAGCTCGCCGGGTTCGACGTCGAGCGAGATGCCACGCACGGCGTGCACGGTGCGGGTGCGGCTCACCACGAAGTCCTTGGTGAGCGCGTGGGTGCGGATCACGGTGTCTCCTTCTAGCGGTCGGGATGGTCGGGATGGTCGGGATGGTCGGGCTTGGCTACGTGCACCACTCTCTCGCCAGTAGCGGTCAAGATCTGGCCTCTATCGCGTGCGATGCTGAATCCATGCTCGAGACCTCCGGACGCCTCCTCGCTCTCCTGTCGCTCCTCCAGGCCCGGCGCGACTGGCCCGGCGCGCTCCTCGCCGACCGGCTCGGCGTGAGCCCGCGCACGGTGCGGCGGGACGTCGACCGCCTGCGCGCGCTCGGCTACCCCGTGGGCGCCGCCAAGGGGCCCGACGGCGGCTACCGCCTCGGCGCCGGCGCCGAGCTGCCGCCCCTCCTCTTCGATGACGAACAGGCCGTCGCGGTGGCCGTCGCGCTGCGGACCGGGACCATCCCCGGCGCCGAGGAGGGGGCGCTGCGGGCGCTGGCCACCATCCGGCAGGTGATGCCGGCCCGGCTCCGGACGCGCCTGGACGCGCTCGAGGTGACCACCGTCCGGCGTCGGACCGGGGGAGCGGGCGCCGCCGAGCCGGTGGTGAGTCCCGACGTGCTGCTCGCGCTGGGCTCCGCGTGCCAGGCGCGCGAGGTGGTGCGCTTCGACTACGCGGGCGGCACCATGGCCGCCGTCGGCGAGGGCGACGGCGCCTTCCGGCCGCCGCGCCGGGTCGAGCCGCACCACCTCGTGACGTCGGACGGGCGCTGGTACCTGGTCGCGTTCGACCTGGACCGCGACGACTGGCGGCTCTTCCGGGTGGACCGGCTGACGCTCCGTACCGGGACCGGGCCCCGGTTCGTCCGCCGGGAGGTGCCCGGCGGTGACGTCGCGGGCTTCGTCGGCTCCCGGATCAGCGGGACGCCGTCACCCGTGCGCGGCGAGGTGGTGTTCCACGCGCGCGCCGCCGACGTCGCGCCCTGGGTGGGCGGCCAGGGCCTGTGCGAGCCGCTGCCCGACGTCGACGGCGCGCCCCGGTGCCGCGTGGTGCTCGGCTCCTGGTCGTGGGGCGGGCTGGCCGGCCGGTTCGGTGCGTTCGACGTGTCGTTCGAGGTGGTGGGCCCGCCCGAGCTCGTCGAGGCGACCCGCGAGCTGGCCGCCCGGTACGCGGCGGCGATCCAGGACTGACGGGCGGGTCGGCCCGCCGTCTGACCTGGCGAGAAGGGTGCGAGCCAGGGGAACCGGGCAGTAGGTTGAGGCGTTCGGTGAAGACCCGAACCCAACAGAGAGCGTGCGCATGACGAACCTGTCCGACTTCAGTGACGACGAGATCGCCCGGATCCTGGACGCGCCGGGTGCGGTGCTCAAGGGTGCGACGCTCGCCGACGGGGAACCCGGCGGGATCAGGTTCCTCCTGGAGACCACAGCCGGCGCCAAGGTTTTCCGCGAGGCGCAGGTGCACGAGAACGACTTCGTCCAGTCGGTGGCGGTCGCGCTCCGCGACCGGATCGGCGAGCAGCGGGCGGCCCAGGAGGCGGCCCGGGAGAACCCCGCACTGTCGGTCGGGGTGGCGGCCGCGGCCGCCGCCACCGAGAAGGCGGCGACGGTGGGCGTGCGTCCCGACCCGGAGGGCGCGACGGCCGACGCGGTCGAGCTGACCCGGGCCGCCGTCGTCCTGCTGCGCGGGCGGTCGGACGAGAAGGACGTCGTCGCCTACACCGAGTGGCTGCTCCGGATCGCTGAGCAGGTCGCACAGGCCACCGCGACCAAGGAGGGCGGCTTCTTCAGCAAGCGGGTCAAGGTCTCCGCGGGCGAGCAGGACTACCTCGACCGGCTCGCGGCCGCCGCCGGGCGCTGACGTGCCGCGACCGCTGACACGACGAAGCCGACACGACGAAAGAGAGTGCGCATGACCAACCTGTCCACATTCACCGAGGACGAGCTGGAACTGATCTTCGAGGCACCAGGGGCGGTGGCGGACGCCGCGGTCTATGCCGACGGGCGTCCTGGGCCGGGCCGGCTGTTCAAGCAGTCCGCGGTCGGCGCCAAGGCGTTCCAGTGGGGTCTCCAGGACGAGAACGAGTTCCTGCGGGCGATGTCCGCCCAGCGCCTGGAGAAGCTCCGGGCGGACGCCGCGGCAAAGCGCGACGAGCCCAAGCCGGACCTCCCCGACCCGTACGACGAGGACGGCAACGTCCGGAAGCGCGACGCCTACCCGGTCGACTCGGCCGGGAAGGCCACCACGGCGCTGGAGCTGACCGGGGCGGCGCTGGCCCTGCTGCGCGAGCGGCTCCCGGCCACCGATGCGGCGGCCTACGGCGCCTGGCTGGTCCAGATCGCCACGCGGGTCACCGACGCGGGCGGGACAAAGAAGGGCGTCTTCGGCAAGCGGACCGCCACCGACGCCGAGCAGGACTTCCTCGGGCGGCTCCTGGTCGCTGTCGAGGGCTGACGCCGGGGCCGTGGCTCAGGTGCGCTGCCGCGCGTACTCGAGCTCCGGTCGCCCGCGCGTCCCGTACCGGGGCGCGCGGGTGGCGACCCCGGCGTCCGCGAGGAACTCCAGGTAGCGGCGGGCGGTGATGCGCGCCAGGCGGAGCTCGTCGGCCACCTCGCTCGCCGAGAGCGCGCCGGGCTGTCGCGCGAGCAGGTCGGACACGGCGTCCAGCGTGTCCTGGGACAGGCCCTTCGGGAGCCCGGCGGCGTTGGACGTGCGCAGCGCGGCGAACGCGGTGTCCACCTCGCGCTGGCTGAGCGTGGAGACCGGCGAGCGCATCTGCTCGAAGTACTTGCGGTAGGCGCCGAGCTTCTCGGCGAACAGCCCGAACACGAACGGCTTGATCAGGTACTGCACCACACCGATGGCCACCGCCTCGCGCACGGTCTCGAGCTCGCGGGCCGCCGTCACCGCGATCACGTCGACCACCAGTCCTGCCGCGCGCAGCTGCCGGCACAGGACCAGCCCGTGCCGGTCGGGCAGGTTCATGTCCAGCAGCAGGAGGTGCACGTCCTGCCCGGCGGCCTGGGCGTCGCGCAGCGCGCGGACGGTCTCGCCGGCCGTGTGCGCCACCCCGGCCAGCTCGAACCCCTCCACCCGGCGCACGTACTCGCCGTGCGCGGCGGCCGTGCCGTGGTCGTCCTCCACGACCAGGACCCGGATCACGGGCGCACCGGGCCGGGCACCCGCGCCGACGGCACCGACGGTTCCGGCGGGGCCTGCGGCGCGACGGCGGACGGGCGCGGCAGCGTGACCGTGAAGACGGCCCCCGCACCCGGGCCGGTGCCCTGCGACACCTCGATGTCGCCGCCGAGGCTCTCCACCACCTGGCGGACCAGCGCCAGCCCGTAGCCGCGGCCCCCGGCCGCCGCGTCCTTGGTGCTCCAGCCGTGGTCGAAGATGTGGTCCACGTCGTCCTCCGCGATACCGGTCCCGCTGTCGGAGACCTGGAACACCAGCGAGCCGTCGTCGCCGTTGGCGAGGTAGACCTCGACCCACGCCTCGTCCGCCGGGCCCGTCAGGGCGCGGGCCGCCGCGGCGTCGATCGCGTTGTCGATCAGGTTGCCGAGGACGGTCACCACGTCCACCGGCTCCAGCCAGTGCGTGCCCGGTGCGAGGTGCGTCTCGAAGTGCATCTCCACCGCCCGCTCGCGCGCCTGCGCCGCCTTGCCGAGCACGAGCGCCGCGATCACCGGCTCCTCGATGGCCTCCACGACCCGGTCCGTGAGCCGCTGGCCCAGGTCGCGCTCGCTCGCGACGAACCGCAGCGCCTCGTCGCTGCGACCCAGCTCGATGAGGGTGGCGATGGTGTGCAGCCGGTTGCTGAAGTCATGGGTCTGGGCGCGCAGAGCCTCCGAGATGGTGCGCACCGACGACAGCTCGCCGGTGACCCGCTGCAGCTCGGTGCGGTCCCGCAGCGAGACCACCTCGCCGACGGTCCGGCCCGCCGCCGCCGCGGTGTCCCGGCTCACGAGCAGCACCCGGTCGCCCACCCGGACCGGGCCCTCCGGCGCGGTGCCCCCGAGCACGTCGTGGACGGCGGGGGACAGGCGCGGGTCGGCCACCGCGAACGGCACGGCGAGGTCGGGGACGTCGAGCAGCCGCAACGCCTCGTCGTTGGCGAGCACCACCGTGCCGTCCTCGACGAGCAGCATGCCCTCCTCGACCGAGTGCAGCACCGCCTCGTGCGCGGCGAACAGGTGCGCCAGCTCGTCCGGGCCCTTGCTCTCCGTGATCCGGTCCAGCCGGCGCGCGAGCAGCGCCGCGGCCACCGCCCCCGCGCCGAACGCCAGGAGCGTGCCGATCCCGACGATCACCAGGCGCGGCACTATGTCGTCCCGCAGGCGGTCGAGCGTCACCCCTGCGGAGACCAGGCCGACCACCGCACCGTCGTCGGCCAGGACGGGGACCACCGCACGCACCGACGGGCCGAGTGTGCCGTCGTAGACCTCCGTGAACGTCTCGCCCCGCAGCGCGGGGGCGGTGGTGCCGACGAACGGGCGGCCGATCTGCCAGGTGTTGCGGTGCGTGTAGCGGGTCCGGTCGGTGTCCATGATGGTGAGGTAGTCGATACCCGTCACCGCCATGACCCGCTCGGCGTGCGGCTGCAGCCGGCCCGCCGCCTCGGTGACCGAGCCCGCGCGGTCACTCCGCGCGGCCGCGTGCGCCCGGGTCACCGTGTCGATCACCAGCGGCTCCGCCGCGATCGTCGCGGCCAGGTCGGTGCTCTCCTCCTCCGCGTGCCGCTCCGCCGAGGACCGGGCATCGAGCGCCAGCAGCCCGAACACGACGACGGCGCCCGCGAAGAGCAGCGCGGTGTGCACCGCGAGGAACCACCTCGCGATGCTCGCACCTCGTCGCTGTGCCACGGACCCATTGTGGCCCGCGCCCGCGATGCCGCTGACCGGCTGAGAACACTATGGCCGCAATGGTGGGGTTCGCCGCCCACGCCAGCACTCTTGTCGCTGACCACACAGCGTTGTGAGAGGAACACACCATGGCGGAAAAGCTGCCCGCCGGCACCGGGACCACCCCGCGCCGTCGGCTCGACAAGAGTCACTACCTGTACATCGCGGTGATCGTGGCCGTCGTGGCCGGCGTCATCGTGGGCCTGGCCTCCCCGGACACCGGCGTGGCGCTGAAGCCGCTCGGCACGGGGTTCGTCGCCCTCATCAAGATGATGATCTCGCCCGTGATCTTCTGCACCATCGTGCTGGGCATCGGCTCGATCGCCAAGGCCGCGACGGTGGGGCGCGTGGGTGGCCTCGCGCTGCTCTACTTCCTCGCCATGTCCACGTTCGCGCTCGTGATCGGCCTGGTCGTCGGCAACGTGCTGCACCCGGGCCAGGGCCTGTCCATCGCGGACGCCTCCTACGAGGCGGAGGGCGAGGCGGAGACCCTCGTGGACTTCGCGCTCGGCATCATCCCGACCACGCTGGTCTCGCCGCTCACCGGTGACTCCGTGCTGCAGACCCTTTTCGTCGCGCTGCTCGTCGGGTTCGCGATCCAGCAGCTCGGCGCCCGCGGCAAGCCCGCGCTCGACGCCGTGCGGCTGATCCAGGGCATCGTCTTCCGGGTCCTGACGATGATCCTGTGGGTCGCGCCGGTCGGCGCCTTCGGCGCGATCGCCGGCGTCGTGGGCGAGACCGGCTGGGATGCCGTCCTCGCGCTCGGCACCCTGATGCTCGGGTTCTACGTGACCTGCATCCTGTTCATCGTGCTCGTGCTGGGCACCGTGCTGCGGCTCGTCTCGGGCGTGAACATCTTCAAGCTCATGAAGTACCTCGCCCGCGAGTACCTGCTGATCGTCAGCACGTCGTCGTCCGAGGCCGCCCTGCCGCGACTCATCTCCAAGATGGAGCACCTGGGCGTCTCGAAGCCGGTGGTGGGCATCACCGTGCCGACCGGGTACTCGTTCAACCTCGACGGCACGGCGATCTACCTGACCATGGCGTCGCTGTTCATCGCGTCGGCCCTCGGCACGCCCCTGTCGATCCCCGAGCAGGTCGGCATGCTCGCGTTCATGATCATCGCCTCCAAGGGCGCCGCCGGAGTCACCGGCGCCGGCCTGGCGACCCTCGCGGGCGGCCTGCAGACCTACCGTCCCGACCTGGTCGACGGCGTCGGGATCATCGTCGGCATCGACCGCTTCATGTCCGAGGCGCGGGCGCTGACCAACTTCACCGGCAACGCCGTCGCGACGGTCGTCATCGGCACCTGGACGCGCGAGATCGACCGCGCGCAGGTGGACCAGGTCCTCTCCGGCGCTCTGCCGTTCGACGAGAGCATGGTGGACGACGCGCACGGCAGCGAGCCCGACGACGCCGTCACCGGGGCCGACGGGCGAAACGACGGCTCCCGGGAGAAGGTGGCGGAGCCGGCCGCGGTCTGAGAACCGCGATCTGACCGGCGGCGGTCCAGGCACTCTGGGGGTGCCTGGACCGCCGTCCTGCTGTGCCGGACGGCCTCGCCGTGTCGGACGGCGCCCGGCGGGCGTGGACAGCACACTGGTCGCATGCATCGGAACCTGCGACGGCTGGCACCCCTGGTCGCCTCGGCCGCACTCGTCCTGTCCGCCTGCGCGCCCGGCAGCGCAGAGGAGGCCTCGACCGCCTCCAGCCCGGCGACGGCCGGCTCGACGACGGCCGGCCCGACCGCGACCAAGCAGGCGAGGCCGCCGGCGCCGGTGATCGACGTCTCCGACGAGCTGGGCCGCCTCGAGAAGAAGTACCACGCCGTCGTCGGCCTGTACGCGGTGGACACCGGCGGCGGACCGCGGGTGGCACACCGCGCGGACGAGCGCTTCGCGTTCGCCTCGACGTTCAAGGCGCTGGCGGCCGGGGCGGTCCTGGAGCAAAGCAGCGCCGACGAGCTCGAGCGGGTCGTCACCTACGACGCCGCCGACCTGGTGGAGTACTCACCGGTGACCGAGCAGCACGTCGAGTCGGGCATGACCATGCTCGAGATCATCGACGCGGCAGTCCAGGTCAGCGACAACACGGCCGGCAACCTCCTGTTCGACGCGCTCGGCGGGCCCGACGGGCTCGAGGCGGCGCTGCGGGGGATCGGGGACGAGACGACGGTGTCCGCCCGCTGGGAGCCGGAGCTCAACGACGTCACGCCCGGCGACGAGCGGGACACCAGCACCGCCAGGGCGCTGGCGGACGACCTGCGGGCCTACGCGCTCGGGGACGTCCTGGACGACACCGACCGGAAGATCCTCGTCGAGGCGCTCCAGGGCAGCACGACGGGGGACGAGACCATCCGCGCGGGCGTGCCGGACGGCTGGGTCGTCGGGAACAAGACCGGGACCTCCGGGAACGGGGGCCGCAACGACATCGGGGTGCTCTGGCCGCCCGACGGCGATCCGATCGTGCTGGCGATCCTCACCCGGACCGAGGACCCCGACGCGGAGCCCGACGACGCCTTCTTGGCCGAGGCGACGGCGGTCGCGATGGAGGCGCTGACCCGCTGAGTCCGGGCCGCCGGCCGCCGGCCGCCCGCCGAACGTAGGGTTCGTCGCTGTCTGGGCGCCCATGATGCGACTACTCCTACGCTCGGCGGGAACGCGACTACTCCTACGTTCGGCTCAGGTCAGCAGCAGCGTGACCAGCAGCGACATCGGGAGCGCGAGCAGCATGCTCAGGAGCGTGATGTCGCGCACCGACGTGGTCGCCAGGCGGAAGTGGCCCGCGAACAGGAAGACGTTCTGCGCGGTCGGCAGCGCCGCCATCAGCACGACCCCCAGCAGCTCGATGCCGTCGAGCCCGAACAGGAAGCGGCCGACCGCCCAGGCGAGCGCCGGCATCACCAGGGCCTTGAGCGCAGTGCCCAGCACCACCTCGGCCCGCGCCTCCCGGCCCATCGGCCGCTGGCCGCGCAGAGACAGGCCGAACAGCAGCAGGAGGAGCGGCACCGACGCGTTGCCGAGCATCTCGACCGGCTGCGAGAGCACCGCGGGCAGCTCCACGGAGACGGTCGCGGCCAGCAGCCCGAGCGCGGTCGCGACGGTGACGGGGTTGGCGAGCGACCGGCCCAGCGTGGCGCCCAGCCCGCGGGCGCCGCCCGTCGGCCCGCCGGCCCCGTCCGCCCCGCCGGCCCCGTCCGCTGCCCGGTCCGCCCGGTGCCGGCACCACGCGAAGACCGCCAGGTACAGCGGCGCGATCACCAGCAGCTGCGCGATCAGCACGGACACCACCGGGACGGCGCTCCCCACGGCATAGAGCGCGATCGGCACGCCGATGTTGCCCGCGTTCACGTACGAGCTCGCCATGGCGCCCGCCGCGACCGGCCCGGCGGGACGCCGGAGCAGCCCGCCGGCGACGACGGCGTAGAGCAGCCCCGTGGCCGCCGCCGTGACCAGCGCGATCGGCGTGTAGGTACGCAGGACGGCGCCGAGGTCGGCGTTCGACATCAGCAGGAACATCAGCGCCGGGTTGGTGATGTAGTAGACGAGCGGCGAGATCCCGCGCTGCATGGCGTGGGCCTCGCCCGGCAGCAGCCACGCCGCCACGAACCCGACGCCCACCAGCACCAGCACGATCGCGAACCCGACCAGCACCCCGCTCATCGAGCACCCCGGTGAGTGCTGGATATTTGTGGGGTCGATGGCCGTTTGCCCCACAGATACCCAGCACTCAACGGACGAGGCACGGGCGGTTCGGGTCGAACGTCCAGCCTTCCACCAAGTACTGCATGGCCACCGCGTCGTCGCGCGCGCCGAGGCCGTGCGCCAGGTAGAGCTCGTGCGCGGCGGCCAGGCGCTCGCGGTCCAGCTCGACGCCGAGGCCCGGCGTCGTCGGCACCTGGATCGCGCCGTCGCGGACCTGGGGCGGCGCCGTCGTCAGGCCCTGGCCGTCCTGCCAGATCCAGTGCGTGTCCAGCGCCGTGATCGCGCCGGGCGCGGCCGCGCCGACATGCGTGAACATGGCCAGCGAGACGTCGAAGTGGTTGTTGGAGTGCGACCCCCACGTCAGCCCGAACTCGTGGCAGAGCTGCGCCACCCGCACGGAGCCGGCCATGGTCCAGAAGTGCGGGTCGGCCAGCGGGATGTCCACGGCGCCCGCGCGCACGGCGTGCGCCAGCTCGCGCCAGTCCGTCGCGATCATGTTGGTGGCGGTCGGGAGGCCGGTCGCGCGGCGGAACTCCGCCATGACCTCCCGGCCCGAGAACCGGCCCTCCGCGCCGCACGGGTCCTCCGCGTAGGCGACGACGCCGCGCATCCGGCGCCCGAGGCGGATCGCCTCGGCCAGCGGCCAGCCGCCGTTGGGGTCGAGCGTGATCCTGGCGTCGGGGAACCGCTCCTTGAGCGCGACGACGGTGTCGACCTCCAGGTCGCCCGCCTGCACGCCGCCCTTGAGCTTGAAGTCGGTGAAGCCGTAGCGGCCGTGGGCGGCCTCGGCGAGCCGCACGACGTCGTCGGGCGTCATGGCCTGCTCGCGGCGCAGGCGGCCCCACGCGTCGGACTCGTCGTCCCCGCGCAGGTACGGCAGGTCGGTGGCGCCCGGGTCGCCCACGTAGAAGAGGTAGCCGAGCATCGGCACGCTCTCGCGCTGCACGCCCTCACCGAGCAGCTCTGCCACGGGCAGGCCGAGGTCCTGGCCGTGCAGGTCGAGCAGCGCGGACTCCAGGGCGGTGACGGCGTGCACCGTGGTGCGCAGGTCGAACGTCTGCAGGCCGCGCCCGCCGGCGTCGCGGTCGGCGAAGGCGCTAGAGACCGACCGCAGCAGGCTGCGGTACCGGGCCACCGGCTGCCCGACGACGAGCCGCCCCGCCTCCTCGATGGTGGCCCGGATCTTCACCCCGCCGGGCACCTCGCCGAGCCCGGTGCGGCCGTCGGAGTCGGTGACTATCGCGATGTTGCGCGTGAAGAACGGGGCGTGCGCGCCGGACAGGTTGAGCAGCATCGAGTCGTGGCCCGCGACGGGCACCACCTCGACGCGGGCGATCGTGGGGTGACTGCTCACTCGGCGGCCTCGCTCGCCTCGGCTGCCCCGAGGACGACGTCGAGCACGCCGTCGACCCGGCGCGTCAGACCCCAGGGGTTGTCCGGCCGCACCGGTTCCGGCAGCAGGTAGTCGGGCAGGTTCTGGTAGGCCACGGGGCGCAGGAACCGTTCGATCGCGAGCGTGCCCACCGACGTCGTGCGGCTGTCCGACGTCGCGGGGAACGGCCCGCCGTGCACCATCGCGTGCCCGACCTCGACGCCGGTGGGCCAGCCGTTCGCGAGGATGCGGCCCGCGGTGCGCTCCAGGACGGGCAGCAGCCGGACGGCGGTCTCGCGGTCGGCGTCGGTCAGGTGGAGCGTGACGGTGAGCTGTCCCTCCAGCCGCTCGACGGCGGACAGGAGCTCGTCGGCGTCCGCGTACCGGACCACGAGCGACGCGGCGCCGAAGATCTCCGCCTGCAGCACCGGGTTGTCGAGCAGGGTGGTCACGTCGCTCGCGAACACCGCGGGCGCGGGGGCGTTGTGGGTGTCGCCGGGCGTGCCGGTGCCGACCTGCTCTACGCCGTCCTGCGCGGCCAGCGTGTCCACGCCCTGCTGCCAGGCCTCGGCGATGCCGCCCGTGAGCATGGTCTGCCCGGCGGCGGCCGCCGCGGCGCGCTCGGCCGCCGCCACGAAGGCGTCGCCGCGCGGACCGTCCGGCACGAACACGAGCCCCGGCGCCGTGCAGAGCTGGCCCGACGAGCCGGTCACCGACGCGAGATACGCGGCGGCGAGGGCGTCGACGTCGCCGGCCAGGGCGCCGTCGAGCAGGATCGTCGGGTTGATCGAGCTCATCTCGGCGTAGACGGGGATCGGCACCGGGCGGGCGGCCGCCGCGGCGACCAGCGCGAGCCCGCCTGTGCGGGAACCGGTGAAGCCGACGGCCTGGATCACCGGGTCGGTCACGAGGGCCTGACCCACGAGCTTGCCCGGGCCGTAGACCAGCGAGAACACGCCCGGGTGCAGACCGCACCCCGCGACGGCGTCGGCCACCGCGCGGCCCACCAGCTCGGCGGTGCCGGGGTGCGCGTTGTGCGCCTTGACGACGACGGGGCAGCCCGCCGCGAGCGCCGAGGCGGTGTCGCCGCCCGCGGTGGAGAAGGCGAGCGGGAAGTTGCTCGCGCCGAACACGGCGACGGGACCGAGGGGGACCTTGCGCTGCCGGATGTCGGCGCGGGGCAGGGGAGTGCGGTCGGGCCGGGCGGGGTCGACCCGCACGCCGCGGTGGTCTCCCTGGCGCACCACCTGCGCGAAGAGGCGCAGCTGGCCGCTGGTGCGGGCGACCTCGCCCGTGAGGCGGGCCGCCGGGAGGCCGGTCTCCCGCATGGCCTGGGCGACGACGTCGGGCCCGAGGGTGTCGATGTTCGCCGCGATCTGCTCGAGGAACCGCGCGTGGGGCTCGGGGGCGAGCGCGGAGAAGGAGGCGAAGGCTTCCTGCGCGGCGGTGGTCGCGCGGGCGACCTGGTCCTCGCCGAGGAGCGAGTAGGCGGGCTCGAGGGCCTGGCCGGTCGCCGGGTCCTGCGCGGCGAGGGTGCCTGCCGTGCCCACCAGGGGTGAGCCGGCGACTATCGAGTGGCCGGTGATCTCGGTCGTCATCGGTGGTCTCCTTCTGCTGGCCGGGCGTCGGGGTGGACGTCGGCGCTCTTGATCAGGGTGGTGAGGTCGGCGAGGTCCTGCGCGGCGAGGTCCTGCAGCGGCGGGCGGACGCTGCCCAGGTCCCGGCCCACTGCCTTGAGGCCGCCCTTGACGATGGACACCCCGTAGCCCTTGGTGCGGTCCCGGATGTCGAGGTATGGCAGCACGAACCGGCCCAGCTTCTCGGTGACGGCCGCGTGGTCCAGGCGGCGCACGTCCTGGTAGAAGGCGAGGGCGAACTCGGGCACGAAGTTGTACATGGCTGAGGAGTAGGTGCTCATGCCGAGCTGCAGGAGCGGCAGGGCGAACGTCTCGGCGGTGGGCAGCCCGCCGAGGTAGAAGAGCCGGTCGCCGTTCAGGGTGTGGACGCGGGCGAGCTGCTCGATGTCGCCGAGCGCGTCCTTGAACCCGATGAAGTTGGCGTGCCGCTCGGCGAGCCGGGCGACGGTGTGCGCCGAGTACACGGCGTTGCCGCGGTTGTAGACGATCACGCCGAGGCTGGTCGACGCGCACACGGCCGAGGCGTGCTCCAGCAGGCCGTCCTGGTCGCACTCGGTCAGGTACGGGGGCAGCAGCAGGAGTCCTTCGGCGCCGGCGTCCTGCGCGGCGCGCGCGTGCTGGATCGCCTGGGCGGTGTTGCCGCCGGCGCTGCCGAGCACCGGCGTGCGGCCGGCGGCGGTCTCGACGGCGAGCCGGACGACGCGGGCCGACTCCTCGGGGGTCAGGCTGAATCCCTCTCCGGTGCCGCCGGCGGCGAACAGGCCGCCGATGTCGAAGCTCGACTGCCAGTCGATGTGCTCGCGGTAGCGCGCCTCGTCGACCTCACCGTGCCCCGTGAACGGGGTGACCGGGAACGAGAGGAGCCCGTCCTTGAGGACGGTGGCGAGCTCCTGGGGTGCATACGTGGCCACTGTTGGCCCCTCCTGTGACAGACGTCGGCGATGGCGTGCTGGGTCGAACTTGGTCCGGTTGGACGTCGCCAACCTAGGAACGTCGAACGATGCCTGTCCAAGCCCGAAGTTGCATCGGCCCATACCGGAACGGCATCACCCCCCCATCCTTACCCCTCGTTGAGTGCTGGGTATCTGCGCGATCGAAACGGTTCGATCTCACAAATGTCCAGCACTCAACGGAGGTCAGGCCGGGTGGAGGAAGCGGAGGAACTCGTGGAGGGCCGGGTTCTTCGATGTCCGGTTCCAGATGGCGTGGAGCTCTACCACGCCGTGCGGCACGTCGGCGAGCTCCAGGAACGTCACCCCGGACAGGCCCAGCAGGCGGGCCGACTCGGGGACGAAGGCCACGCCGCGGCCCGCGGCCACGAGCGAGCACATGGTCAGGATCTGGCTGACGACGTGCACGACGCCGGTGTGCTCGACGGCGATGTAGCGCACCACCATGTCGTAGAAGTAGCGGGCCTTGGTGGGATGGTGCCCGATCACCGGCTGCTCCCGCAGGTCGGCGGCGGAGACGGGCCGGTCCAGCCGGGTCAGCGGGTGCCTGTGCGGCACGGCGAGGACGAGGTCCTCCGACAGCAGTAGCCGCGAGTCGAAGCTCTCCTGGTCGAACGGCGGCCGGCCGAGCGCGAGGTCGAGCTCACCGCGTCCGATCGCCTCGATCTGCTCGACGGTGACGAGCTCCTGGAGGTCGAGGTCGACGTCCGGCATGAACTCGGCGATCTCCTGGACCAGTGTGCCGAGCAGGCTGAACCCGGACGCGGCGGTGAACCCGAGGCGCAGCACGCCGGCCCGGCCGGCGGCGATCTTCCGGGCCAGCGCGGGGGCGGCGTCGGCGGCGGTGAGGAGCCGGCGGGCCTCCTGGAGGAACACGGTGCCCGCCGTCGTCAGCTCGACGTGCCGGTTGTCGCGCTCCAGGAGCGGGACGCCGACGGCCCGCTCGAGCTTCTGGACCTGACGGCTCAGCGGGGGCTGGGTCATGGTGAGGCGCTCGGCGGCGCGGCCGAAGTGCAGCTCTTCGGCCACGGCCACGAAGCAGCGAACCTGATCGAGGGTGTACACGATGCCTTCCGAGAATCAAGCAATGCAGTAAGAGGCTTAGACAGGCATCGTATGGGCTTCCTATGCTCAACGCCCGGACCGGGATATGACTTTCCTCCGGTCGCGGGCGGTCCTTCCCGGACTGCTCGCCCAAGGTCTCCATCTGTTCAAGATCATCTCCACCTGTTCAAGATCTCAATGAGGAGAGCTGTGATGACATCTCTTACCCGCAGGACCCGGCGCACCCGCAGGGCCCTCCTGGGCGCCACCGCCGCCGGCGCCGCCCTGACCCTCGCCGCGTGCGGCGGGAACGTGGCCGGAGGGGCCGACGCCGCCGGCGCCGAGTTCCCGACCGGCCCCGTGACCATCACCGTGGGCCAGGCCGCCGGCGGCTCCACCGACCTGATCGCCCGGGCGGTGGCCGAGGGCATGGCCGAGGACCTCGGGGTGTCCGTCCCGGTCATCAACCGGGCCGGGGCGAACGGCGCGCTGGCGACCGAGGAGGTCGCGGCCGAGCCCGCCGACGGGCACGAGCTGGTGCTGCTGAACGCCTCCCTCATCACGATCACGCCGCTGGCGGTGTCCGACGACGAGGCGGTGGACCTGAGCAACCTCGACGTGCTCAAGGGCCTCTCGCAGGACGACTACGTGCTGCTCGCCAGCGTGGAGTCCGGCTTCGAGGACCTGACGGACCTGCAGGACGCGTCCGACATCACGTACGGCACCACGGGCGTGGGCACGGGCTCGCAGCTCGCGCAGGCGGCGCTGTTCGCGCAGGCCGAGATCGACGGCACCGCTGTCCCGTTCGACTCCGGCTCGCCGGCGCTCACCGCCGTCGTCGGGGACCAGGTCCAGGTCGCCACCGTGCAGCTCGGCGAGGCGAAGCCGCAGATCGACGCCGGCAAGGTCGTGCCGCTGCTCGCCTTCTCGGCAGAGCGCAACCAGTTCCTCCCGGACGTGCCGACCGCCGTCGAGGAGGGCTACGACGTACCCGTCTCCCAGTACCGCGCGGTCGCCGCGCCGAAGGGCCTGCCCGAGGACGTCAAGGCCCGGCTCGTGGAGTCGATCGACGCCGCCATGGCCTCGGAGACCTACACGGCGTTCAACGAGAACAACCTGCTCACCCCGCACGAGATCTCCGGGGAAGAGGTCACCACGGAGTGGACGGAGCTCGCCGAGAAGTACCGGGCGCTCACGGACGAGTACGACATCAGCCTCGCGGAAGGCTGAGCGGCCCGTGGGAACGGCAACCGAGGAGCACGACGTACACGTGGACGGCGACCCTGCCGACGAGTGGGCCGACAGCGCGCCCCCGCCCGCCGGCCCGGTGGCCAACCTCGCCGCCTGCCTGGTGACCGCCGGCGTCGGCGCGGCCGGTGCGGTGGCGGCGGTGGCCCTCGGTCTGGGCACCCCGGCGCAGCCCGGGGCCGGCCTGTGGCCGCTGGCCGTCAGCGTCGCCGTCGTCGTGCTGTCCCTCGCCCAGGTCCTGATCGGGCGCCGGGGCGGCGACGGGGAGAAGTTCTCCCGGTACTCGTGGCTCTCGCTGGCCGGCCTCGCGACCCTCCTCGGGCTCGTGGCGCTGCTGCCCGTGATCGGCTTCGAGATCCCGTCCCTGCTGCTGAGCGTCGTCTGGATGAAGTTCCTCGGCGGCGAGTCGTGGCGGTCGGCCGTCCTGTACTCCGTGCTCGTCGTCGGCGTGCTCTACGCGGTCTTCGTCGGGGCGCTCGGCACCAACGTCCCGCACCTCTTCTGACCTGCTGACACCGCCGCCAGCTCTGACCCCACCCAAGGGAATCGCACGTGGAATCGCTGCACAATGTCGCCGCCGGCTTCGCCGTCGTGCTCGAACCGACCAACCTCCTGTACTGCCTGGTCGGGGTGGTCATCGGCATGCTCATCGGTGTGCTGCCCGGGCTCGGCCCTGCCGCCACCATCGCCATCCTGCTGCCGCTCACCTACGGCGTCGAACCCGTCACCGCGATCATCATGCTCGCGGGCATCTTCTACGGCGCCCAGTACGGCGGCACCATCACCTCGGTGCTGCTCCGCCTGCCCGGGGAGGCGAGCTCCGTGGTCACCGTCCTGGACGGACATGCGCTCGCCAAGCAGGGCCGGGCCGGGACGGCGCTCGGGATCGCCGCGGTCGGCTCGTTCGTCGGCGGCACCGTCGCGATCATCGGGCTGACCTTTCTCGCGCCGCTCGTGGCGGGCTTCGCCCTCGACTTCGGCCCGCCCGAGTACACGGCACTCGCGCTCGTCGGCATCCTCCTGGTCGCGACCATCGCCTCGGGCTCCAAGGTCAAGGCACTCGTCGCGGCCGCCGTCGGGCTGCTGCTCGCCACGATCGGCCGCGATGCCTTCACCGGCGCCGAGCGGTTCACGTTCGACAGCCTGAGCCTGGCCGACGGCATCGACTTCGTCCCCGTCGCCATGGGCCTGTTCGGCCTCGGCGAGATCCTCTACAACCTGGAGGAGCGGCACCGGGCCGTGTCGGCGCCGGGCAAGGTGACCAACGTCTGGCCCACGCGCAAGGACCTCAAGGAGTCCTCCGGTGCGGTGGCCCGCGGGTCGCTGCTCGGGTTCTTCCTCGGCATCCTCCCCGGTGGCGGCGCCACCATCGCCTCCATGGCTGCCTACGCGGCCGAGAAGAGGCGCGCCAAGGACCCGAGCCGGTTCGGCAGGGGCGCCATCGAGGGCGTGGCCGGCCCGGAGACGGCCAACAACGCAGCCGCCACCAGCTCGTTCATCCCGCTGCTCACCCTCGGCATCCCCGCCAACGCCACCATGGCGCTCATGTTCGGCGCGCTCCTCATCCAGGGAGTCACACCCGGACCGCAGCTCGTGACCCAGGAGCCCGAGCTGTTCTGGGGCGTCGTCAACTCGATGTACATCGGCAACGTGCTGCTCCTGATCATGTCGATCCCGCTGGTCGGCGTCTTCGTCCGGATCCTGCGCGTGCGCGCCGCGATCCTCGCGCCCGTCACCGCGCTGATCACCATGATCGGCGCCTACACCATCAACAACTCCGTCTTCGACGTCCTGCTGGTCGTCGTGTTCGGCGCCGTCGGCTACCTGATGAAGAAGTTCGGCTTCGAGCCCGGGCCGCTCGTGCTGGCGTTCGTCCTGGGCTCCCTGCTGGAGTCCAACCTGCGGCGCTCGCTGCTGATGTTCGACGGCTCCGCGACCGGGTTCCTCACCCGGCCGATCTCCGCGACGCTCCTGGTGGTGTTCGTGGTGGTGGCCGTGCTGCCCCTGATCCAGTCCGTCCGCAACCGGCGCGCGGCCCGGCCGCCGGAGGACGACGCGCCCGTGCCGAACCGAGAGGAAGAGTCAGTATGAGCATCGTCGTTGGTTACGTCCCCACACCCGCGGGAGAGGCCGCCGTGCGGGCGGCGATCGCCGAGGCAGGGATCAGGGACGAGGACCTCCTGATCGTGAACTCGGCCCGGGAGGGTTCGGTGGTCGAGACGACCGTCGCCACGCCGGAGGACCTCGACCGGGTGCTCGCGCAGGCGGCGGACGCCGGCGTGCGGGCGAAGGTGCTGCGTGGCACGCACCGCGACGACTTCACCGACGAGATCCTCGACCTGGCCGAGGAGCACGCCGCGTCGCTGATCGTGATCGGCCTGCGGCGGCGCAGCACGGTGGGCAAGTTCATCATGGGCTCGGTGGCGCAGCGGATCCTGCTCCAGGCGGACCACCCGGTGCTAGCGGTCAAGCCGTCGCCCTAGCTGGCGGCTGGGCTCGCCAGATAGGGGGCCGAATGTAGGCTTCGTCGCTTCATGAGCCCTCAGAGAGCGACGAAGCCTACGTTCGGCGTCGGGGAGGCGCCGACTCCTCGATGAGGCGGCGCCGGGAGCCCGCCAGGTGGACCCGCATCGCCGCGGCGGCGGCGAGCGGGTCCTGCGCGTCCAGCGCATCCAGCACCGCCCGGTGCTCCTGCACGACGGCGGTGAAGCGACCGCCGTCGTGCGGGCTGCCGCCGCTGGACCGGTCGAGCCGGCCGCGCGGCATGGCGATCATCTGCGGGCCCAGTCGGTCCAGGGCCTCCAGCAGGAACCTGTTCCCCGCTGCCTCGGCCACGAGCCGGTGGAAGGCGAAGTCGTGCCGCATCGCCGTGGCCGGGTGCCCGTCGGACGACGCGAGGTCGTCGAGCCGGTCGGCCAGCGCCGCGAGCTGGGCGGGCGTGCGCCGGGTCGCGGCGAGCGCGGCGGCCTCGGGCTCCAGCGCCAGGCGGTACTCGACCAGGGCGAGCCGGTCGTCCAGCGACCGGGCGAGCGGCGGGGCCCCCTCGGCGTCGTCGGCCGGGGGAGTGAGCGCGTAGCTGCCGCTGCCCCGCCGGGTGTGGACCAGCCCCTCCAGGTTCAGGCGGGCGATCGCCTCCCGGACGACGGTGCGGCTGACCTGGTGCTCGGCCGCGAGGCGCGGCTCGCTGGGCAGCTTCTCGCCCGGGGCTATGTCGCCGTCGACTATTCGGGTCCGCAGCGACTCCACGAGGGTGCCGCTCAAGGTCTGGGCCATGTGCTCATGCTTCCATCTGTTCCCAACGGGCGCGGATCAGGCAGGGCCGAAGGTCGCGGTGTCCGTGGTCCACGCGCGCGCCTGCTCGCTGAGGGTGACCCCGAGGCCGGGGCGGTCGGGGACGAGCATGCGGCCGTCCTCGGTCTCCAGGCGCTCGTCGAACAGCGGGTCGAGCCAGTCGAAGTGCTCCACCCACGGCTCGCGCGGGTAGGTCGCGGCAAGGTGGAGGTGGATCTCCATCGCGAAGTGGGGGGCGAGGTCCAGCCCGGCCTGGTCCGCGAGCGTGAGCAGACGCAGGAACTGCGTGATCCCGCCGACGCGGGGGGCGTCCGGCTGGATGATGTCGCACGCGCGGGTGGCGATGAGGCGCTCGTGCTCGGCGACCGACGCGAGCATCTCGCCGGTCGCGATCGGGGTGTCCAGAGCCGCTGCGAGCGCCGCGTGGCCCTCGGCGTCGTAGGCGTCGAGGGGCTCCTCGATCCAGGTGAGGTCGAACTGTTCGAGACGCCGACCCATACGCAGGGCGGTGCTGCGGTCCCACTGCTGGTTGGCGTCGACCATGAGCGGAACGGCAGGCCCGATGTGCTCGCGGACCGCCGCGACCCGGGCCAGGTCCTGCGTGCCGTCCGGCAGACCGACCTTGATCTTGATGCCGCCGATGCCCTCGGCGATCGACCGGGTCGCGCGGTCGGTGACCTCCTCGATGCTCGCGTTCAGGAAGCCGCCGGACGTGTTGTACGTGCGTACCGAGTCGCGGTGGGCGCCGAGCAGCTTGGCCAGCGGCAGGCCGGCGCGCTTTGCCTTGAGGTCGTACAGAGCGATGTCGATCGCGGCCAGCGCCTGGGTGGCCACCCCGGACCGGCCCACCGACGCGCCCGCCCACAGCAGCTTCGTGTACAGCTTGGCGATGTCGTTCGGGTCTTCGCCGACGGCGGTCTGCGCCACCTCCTTGGCGTGCGCGTACTGGGCAGGTCCACCGGCGCGCTTGGAGTAGGAGAACCCCAGGCCCTCGAACCCCTGCTCCGTGGTGATCTCGGCGAAGAGGAACACGACCTCGGTCATCGGCTTCTGGCGGCCGGTGAAGACCTTGGCGTCGGAGATGGCGGTGGCCAGCGGCAGCGTGACAGCCGAGAGCTGCACGGTCCGGATGGCGTCGGGCTGGTACGTCATGGCGCTCCTTTGCGGCGGGTTCAGAAGCGAGCATACAAGTTGCGAACCTGTATGACGAATATGGATGGGACCCTGAGCCCATGACCACGCATCTCGTCGTCGGCGCCGGCCCGGTCGGCGCCGCACTCGCGTACCGGCTGTCCCAGGCCGGTCGCACCGTCCGAGTGGTGACCCGCTCCGGCGTCGGACCCAGCCTTCCCCGCGTCCAGCGGCTCGCGGTCGACGCGACCGATGCGACGGCGCTCGCGGCCGCCGCCCAGGGTGCGGGCGTGGTGTACAACTGCGCGAACCCCGGGCCGTACCCGCAATGGGCGCGGGGCTGGCCGCCGCTGGCCAAGTCGGTGCTGCACGCGGCCGAGGCGTCCGGGGCGGTGCTCGTCAGCCTGGGCAACCTCTATGGCTACGGCCCGGTCGACGGGCCGATGACGCGCAGCCGGCCGCTCGCGCCGTCGAGCCCGCTCGGCGAGGTCAGGGCGCAGGTCTGGCAGGACGCGCTCGCCGCGCACCAGGCCGGCCGCGTGCGGGTCACCGAGGCGCGGGCCTCCGACTACATCGGGCCGTCCGTCACCGAGGCGCACGGTGTTCTGCCGGTGTACGCAGCGGCGACGCTCGCGGGCAAGTCGGCACCGGTCCTCGCGGATCCGGACCAGCCGCACACCTGGACCGCCATCGACGACGTGGTCTCGACCCTCATCACGCTCGGCGCCGACGACCGGGCCTGGGGCTCGCCGTGGCTCGTGCCGTCGAACCCGCCGGTGACGGTCCGTGAGGTGCTGCGCGAGCTGGGGGTCCGGGCCGGGACGGGTGAGCCGCGGCTGCGGCGTGTGCCCCGCCTCGCGCTCCGTGCCGGAGGGCTCGCGATGCCGCTCGCGCGCGAGGCGCTCGGCGTGCTCTACCAGTTCGACCGGCCGTTCGTCGCGGACACGTCGGAGACCAGCAACGTGCTCGGCGTCCGGCCCACGCCCTGGACGCAGGTCCTGGACGCGACGGCGCCCGCGTGGCGGGCTCGCGCGACGGCATGACGGCGTGACGCAGTGCGCCGGACGGTGTGTCATGAGCGCGCAGCCGGACGCGTCCATCAGCGCGCACGTGGTGGTCCGGGACGCCCGCTTCCGCGACGGTCACGCACCGCCGGTCAGCCCGCCGTCGTGCCCGCCGGACCGCAGACGCGTTCGACCAGGTAGCGCCAGCCCGCCTCGAAGCTGGCGGTGAGCGCGGGTCGGTCCTGCTCGGGGGCATCGAAGAGCTGGAGCAGGAGCGGCCCTTCCAGCGCGGACGTGAGCTGGCCGGCGAGCAGGTCGACGTCGGCCCCCGGCAGGTCGAGCTCGCGCAGCAGCACCCGGATGTGGATCTGGGACATCGGCGGGCGTCTGCCGCCCGGCTGGCGGCCGCCGATCGCGGCGCGGGCGATGTCCTGGTTCTCCGCGAGGAAGCGGATGCGGGCGGATCCGTAGGCGATGAGGCGGTCGACCGGCGGTGCGCCGGGGCCGAGCGGCGGCGGGCCCGAGAGGATCTCCTGCTGCAGCGCGCGCTCGTTGTCGTCCAGGAGCGCCTGGAAGATTCCTGCCCGGGTCCCGAACCGCCGGAACACCGTGCCCTTGCCCAGCCCGGAGCGTTCGGCGAGCCGGTCCATCGTGAGGCAGTCCGGCCTGTCCTCCGCCAGGAGCTCGCGCGCGGTGGCGAGCAGTCGCTGACGGTTGCGCGCCGCATCGGCGCGCTCGGGGTGCGGAGCGCCCCAGGTCAGCGGTGTACTCATTCCCGGATGCTATCGGGAATCGAGTAACCGGGGTAAAGTCCGGTTACGTCGACCGGTGCGGCCGACCGAGACTGTGGAGGACAACATGGCAGACATGAACACCGGTGTCATCGAGGCGTTCCGGGCGAACGCGGGCGTGCTGGGCGACGACGTCGCGGGCGGACACTTCACCGGCAAGCGCCTGGTGCTGCTGCACCACGTCGGGCGGGTCAGCGGCAAGGAGTACGTGACGCCGCTCGTGGCCGCGACCGACGGCGACGCCTACGTGATCACCGGCTCGCTCGGAGGTGCGCCCAAGGACCCGGCCTGGGTGGCGAACGTCGAGGACGGCCCCGGCGAGACCACCATCGAGGTCGAGGACAAGACCATCCGGGTGAAGACCACCGTGGTCCGGCCGGGGGAGCCCGACTGGGAGCGGCTCTACGGCATCTGGGCCGAGTACTGGCCGGACGCCAAGGAGTACGAGACCCACACCGACCGCAAGTTCCCCGTCATCCGGCTCGAGCCGAAGGCCTGAGCCCACCCGCTCGGCTTCCCGTCAGCCGACCGACCGGACGAACTCCCGGACGCGTGCTGCCATCTCGCCGGGCACCTCGCCGACCGTGAAGTGCCCGCCCTCCTCGAGGCGGTCGAACACGCGCAGGTCGAGGTAATGGCGGCGCGCGAGCGACTCGGGATACGTCCGCTCGTGACGCTGGATGAACACGGCCGCAGGCACCCCGGTGGGCGGGATGGGGCCGGGCTGGTCGGCGCCCTCGTAGTACGGCCGGAACGACGATGCGATCGTCTGCGTCGCCCAGTAGATGGTCGCCTCGGTGAGGATGCGGTCCCGCGAGATTCGCCGCTCCACCGCGGCAGGGTCGCCCCGCGGGGTGTCGCTCCACTCGACGAGCTTCTCGGTGAGCCACGCGAGCAGACCGGCGGGGGAGTCGTTCAGTGCCGTCGCGAGGGTGTCGGGCCGGGTGCCTTGGACGTGCCCGTAGGCGCCGTCGGTCCGGTGCCTCGCGGCGAGCTCGTCGAAGAACTCCTTCTCCGCCGGGTCGGTGAGAGTGGCGCGCTCCTCATCGGTGGGGAAGTGCGCGTGCGTGGCGACGATCCCTGCCACGTGCTCCGGGTAGCCGGCGGCGATGAGGTCGCTCACGTTGGCCGTGACGTCCTCGCCGTAGGTGAAGTAGCGCTCGTAACCGAGGACGTCCGCCATCAGCCCGTGCATCGTCGCGGCAAGTCGCGTCTCGGACATCTCGCCCGCCGCGTACGGCGCGGAGAACCCGAAGCCGGGCAGGCTCGCCACGACGACGTCGAAGTCGGGCAGCAGGTCGGCGAAATCGAGCTGCAGGGCGAACGTGTGCGGCCAGCCGTGCAGCACCAGGAGCGCCGGAGCGTCCGGCCGGTCCGAACGCAGGTGCACGAAGTGCAGGTCGACGTCGTCGATCTCGGCGATGAACTGCGGGTGCGCGTTGAGCCACGCCTCGCGCGCCCGCCAGTCCCAGCTGATCCAGTGGTCGACGAGCTCGCGCAGGTAGGCCGCGGTCATGCCCGACGCCGGGCGCCGCGGCGAGTCGTCCGGGATCCGGCTCCGCGCCAGCCGGTCCCGCAGGTCGGTCAGGATCTGATCGGGGACGTGGACCGTGAACGGGCGTGGTTCTGTCTGTGGCTTGCTCATGCAGGAGACGTTACGACGAGCCACTGACGTTGATGATGTTCTGGTGGTTCCAGGGGTCGTGGCCGATCACGGGGCCGGCGGCACCGAACGTTGCTCGAGGATCACCTGGGTCGTGAATCGTCGCGGACGCGGGACCCGGCTCCGGGATCAGCGCGGCAGGTCTCTCCGCCGCACCGCCACGAGCCCCGCCGCGATCAGGCAGGCCGCGAGCGCCAGGAGCACGTACGGCGACCAGGGCGTCGTGTAGTAAGGGCTGACGTGTGCGAACGGCGAGACGGCGAGATAGACGACGTCGGGCAGGCCGGCCTTGACCAGGATCTCGCCGAGAATGCCGATGGTGAGCGCCAGCCAGGCCACCGGGATGGTTGCCCGCGGCGCGATCCCGAACGTCAGGGTGACCACGCCGATCAGCACCCAGACGGCCGGGATCAGACGGAGCGCGACGGGCAGCACGCCGTCGACGTCGGGCGCGGTCGCCGCCAGGGTGAGGCCGAGGAGGGCGAGGATCGACGCCGAGCCGGCCAGGGCCGCGCCGACTGACGCGGCCACCCAGCGGACACGTGCGACCGGGGCCGCCAGCGTCAGCTCGGCGATGCCGGAGACCTCGTCGTGGCGTACGCGCAGGAGTGTGAGGATCGCGTAGGCGGTGACGGGGAAAACGAGCACGAACTCGACGTAGACGAAGAACGCGGCGGCGGGGTCGTCGACGCCCATGGCGGCGGCATAATCGGCCGCCCAGGGTGACTGGGCGTAGTCGGTCACTGCCGCGGCGCCACCGCTGCCGAACGCGAGGCCGAGCGCGGCGAATGCCGCCGCCCAGACGAGGAACGGCATCCGGTTCTGCCGCCAGGTCATGCCGACGATGCCGCTCAGGTAGCCCGGCGCGGTCGCGCGCCCCCGGCGCGCCGGGGTCAGCCCGGCGCCCAGGTCCCGGCGTGCCGACAGGGCGAACGCCAGTGCCAGCGCGGCCACGACGGCGGCAAGCACCAGTCCTAGCGGCCACCAGCGGTCGCCGGCGTATGCGCGGGTGCCTTCGAGCCAGCCGCTGGGGGAGGCCCAGGTGAGCCAGGCGGTGTCGGTCAGGTGGCCGAGCCCGCGGACGAAGTGCAGGCCGTACACGATCACCACGGCGACCGCCCCGGCGGTGCGCGCGTGCTCGAAGACCTGGGTCAGGACGGCGGCGACCGCGACGGCGGCCCAGACGGCGCCGGTGGCGACCAGACCGAGCAGCAGGGACCCGGTCGGTGGCAGCCCGGAGGCGGCGAGGCCCGCGGCGGAGGCCAGGCCGATCAGCACGCCGGACAGGCCGACCAGGAGCACCGCGGCGGCCAGCGGGGCGGCGTGCCCGACGGCGGACGACCGCACCAGCTCGAGGCGCCCGCGCTGTTCCTCGGAGCGGGTGTGCCGCACGACGAACAGCACGGCGCCGATGGCCGCGAAGATGGTGGTGCCCCCGAACGCCTGCTGCGCGACGAGCGCCTCCGGGGTGGCAGCGAACGCCTGGGCCTGGAACAGGACGAACATGGGCAGGGCCTGGATCTGCGCGTACCGGTCCTGGACCGCCTGCTCGGTCGGGTAGGTCGAGCCGACGGAGGCGCCGCCGCCGACCGCGACCACGACGATCAGCAGCGCCCAGAGCGGCAGCAGCAGCCGGTCGCGGCGCAGCGCGGTCGCCAGGAGCAGCCGTGTTCCCGCGAGCGCGCGTCTGCGGGCCGTGGCCGGTGCTCCGACGGCGGACGCGGAGCACCGGGTGGTGATGGCGGTCATCGTGGCTCCTCCGGCCGGGTCCGACGGCGGTCCGTGCCGGCCCCACGGTCCTCGACGGCGGCCCGGACGTCCTTGCCGGTCGAGGACTGTGCGAACTCACCCATGGCGGCGTAGAGGTTCATGATCCCCATGGCGACGCGGGCCGAACCGATCGCCTCGTCCGGCTCATGCCCGAACCGCCGCGCGATCTGGCCGATCAGGAGTGCGATCCCTGAGTGCATGGCGGTCATCACGGTGGCCGTGTCCCTGGCGTCGTCGCTGCCCTCGGGGAAGCGGTCGGGCCAGGTCTCGGTGAGGAAGCCCTGGGTGCCCTCGGCGAGCTGGTCGAACACCTCGTCGGCCGCCGCAGAGCCGTCAAGGGATGCGCGCGCGAGGTAGCGCAGCAAGAGCGGGGACTCGTCGAACAGCTCGCCGAGCGCGTCTGCGTTGGCGAGCTGGTCCTTCTTCGCCAGGTGCAGCACGCGGCGGCGGAACACCTCGACGACCAGCTCGTCGCACGCGAGGCGCAGGCCGTCCTTCGTCCCGAAGTGGTGCTGCACCAGGCCGACGGAGACGCTCGCCGCGTGGGCGATCCCGCGCATGGTGGCACCGCTGGTGCCGTGCAGCGCGAACTGCTCCAAGGCCGCGTCGCGGATCCGGGCCCGCGCGTTGAGATCGCTCTCCGAGTGCTGATGGGTCGGCATGCCGCCAACGGTACGGCTGTATTGTCAGCCATACAACCGTATTGGAGATGTGCTCGGACTAAACATTTGTTTAGTCTGTCGGTGTGGCCGCACCCCCCGACGACTCGACACCGAACGACTCGACCGCCCGGACCCGGATCCGCGACGCCGCCCTCAACCTGTTCGGGCGGGACGGGGTCAACCGGGTGACGGTGCGGGCGATCGCGGCGGAGGCTGGCGTCTCCCCGGGGCTGGTCGTGCACCATTTCGGCTCCATGGCGGCGCTACGTCGCGAGTGCGACGCGTACGTGGTGTCGATGGTGCGCGGAACGGACGACCCGGACCGAGCCGAGGCGCCCGACGGCGTGATGGCCGGCGACGCCACCGGGCTGGCGGCCATGCTCGAGGTCGCTACGCCGGTCCGCCGTTATCTCGCCCGCGCCTTCCTCGACGGCACACCGGAGGCGGCGAAGCTGTTCGACGAGATCGTCGAGGTCACCACCGCCTGGCTCACCGACGGCGAACGGGAGGGGTGGGCCCGGCCGACATCGAACCCACGCGCCCGGGGCGCGATCTACGTGAGCTGGCTGCTCGCGCCGCTCGCCTTCTCCGACCATCTCGAGCGCGTGCTCGGGGTCGAGGACCTGTACGAGACCGACGCGACCATCGAGCACGCTCGGGTCGCGCTGGAGATGTTCACCCACGGAGTCTTCGCCGACGAGCGTGCGCTCGGAACGTGGGACACGGTCGCAAAGGAGCGGAAGAACCCATGAGGGCGCTCATCATCACCCACGGCACCCGAGGCGATGTCCAGCCGTTCGTCGCGCTGGGCGACGCGCTGCGCCGCGCGGGGCACGACGTCCTGCTCGCCGCGCCCGAAGAGATGGCCGCGCTGGTCACGCGGTACGACGTGCCGTTCGCGCCGCTCAACGACGGCACGAAAGCGCTGATGGACGACCCGGAGATCAGCGCAGCGATCGAGACCAACTACCGGGGGCTGCGCGGCAAGGTGGCCGGCGTGCGGGCGATGCGCCTGAGCAAACCGCTGATGGAGAAGGTGTACGTCGACGCGAGCGCCGCTGCCGACACCGCCACGGCGGACACAGGCGTCGACGTCGTCATCCACCACAGCGGGCTGCCGATGCACTACCTCGCCGAGAAGCTCGGCGTCCCGGCGGTGCCCGTCTGCTTCCAGCCCGGTTGGGTCCCGACCAGCACCTTTCCCGCCCCGCAGCTGTCGGCAGGGTTCCCGCAGCGGTTCAACCGCCTCAGCTACGCGCTGACCACCCCGGCCCTGCGGATGCTGGCCCGGATGGGCGACAGGTGGCGGTCCGAGACCCTCGGGCTACCGCGACGGCGGCACCAGCACGACATCACACGGCGGCCCGACGGCGAGCACACCCTCGTACTGCAGGCGTTCAGTCCGCACGTGCTGCCCAGCCCGCTGGAGTTCCCGCGCTGGGTGCGGACCACCGGGTTCTGGTTCGTGCCGGAGGCGCCAAGCTGGACACCGCCGGAAGAGATCAGCACCTTTCTGGACGCGGGGGAGCGGCCCGTCTACATCGGGTTCGGCAGCATGTCCGGCACCGAGCCGGCCCGCGTCGGGCGGACCGTCGCGGAGGCGGTCCGCCGCTCGGGCGTGCGGGCAGTACTCGTGACCGGCTGGGGCGGGATCGACGCCGCAGAGCTCGGCGACGATGTCCTGGTGCTCGACGAGGCGCCGCACGACTGGCTCTTTCCGCGGATGGCGGCGATCGTCCACCATGGCGGGGCAGGCACCACCTCTGGCGCGCTGGCCTCGGGGCAGCCCCAGGTGATCTGCCCGTTCCTGGGCGACCAGCTGTTCTGGGCGCGCCGGATGGAGCAGGTCGGCGTCGCGCCGGCCGGTCAGCCGCAGTCGCGGCTCACGCCGGACGGGCTGGCTCAGGCACTCGGGCGAGCCGTCTCCGACGAGACGATGGCGGCCCGGGCGGCCGAGCTCGGCGCGACCGTCCGCGCCGAGGACGGCCTCGGCGCGGCGGTCGACGCACTGGAACGCCACCTGCACGCGGTCAGCAGCCCGTCGTAGCCGTCGGACGTCCAGGTCTCCCGAGCGCCCCCGTACGTCCGACAACAGGTCGGGGCTCCACGGTCCGGGCCCTGCCTCGAGATCAGGCCCATCAGGTCCCCAGCCGCCGACCGCCGCGTGCCAGTTCCCCGGATCCTCCGGCGGCGCCTCGAACAGGTACCAACTCCTTCGTTGTCGTGCTCGTGCGGCTGTCGTGCTCGTGCGGTCAGTCGGCGGGCGGCAGCTCGAGGTTCCGTACCGGCTCCTCGTTGCCTGCCCGGTCGGTGGCGGTGAACTCGATGACCTGGGGCTCGTCGCCCAGGGCACGCGTGAACGGTTCACGGAAGGTCGCCCAGAACGTATCCGGTCCCTTCCACCGGATGCTGTCCACGCCGGAGACATCGTCCGTGGCGGCGAGATTGATCTCGACCCCGCGCGGGCCAAGGCGCCGGGCGCTGGCGGTGGTCACGGGCGGCGTGGTGTCGACGCTGATCTCGCTGACGACGTGCCGCTCGCGCCCCTCGGGGTCGACGGCGCGCGCGCTCACCGTGTGCACGCCGTCGCCGAGCCGCAGCGGCTGGGGCCCCGCCGCGACCCAGGGCCCGTCGCCGACCCGGACCGCCACGGTGGGCTCACCGGCGTCGGCCCGTGCCGTGACGGTGAGCTCGGCCGGCCGGTGGTACCAGCCGGTGACGCCGGGCGCGGTGGCCGCGACCAGCGCGACGCGGGGCGCGGAGCCGTCCCGCGCCGCGGTGGGCGCCTCGGCCAGGAGCGCGGCCTCCTCGCGGGCAGCCTCCGCCTCCGTGGGCCCGCCGACGCCGGAGCCGGCGTCCCGCCCGACGCCGGAGCGGGCGGCGGCGCGCAGGACGTCGGCGGCCTCTGCCGCGCTGAGCAGCCCCAGCCCGACGAACTCGTGCGCGGTCGCCAGCACCGCCCGGAGGAACCCGGCACGGGAGGGGAAGCCGCCGTCCGACCAGAGGACGTCGAGGAACGTGCTGCCGTCCCGGCGGGCCACGTTCGGCACGCCCGAGTCGGCCGGCCCCGCGAACGCGATGCGGGCGTCGGACCGGCGCAGGTACATGTGGTACCGCGCGTCCGAACCGGACCATGCGGGCTCCAGCACGAGGTCACCGAGCCGCCACGTCCCGTCGTCGCCCGGCGTGAGCGGGACGTCGAGCGTCCCGTCGAGGCGCCGCCAGGTCGCGGCGGCGACGGGGAGCCAGGTGGTGGCGGCGCTCCGGGCCAGCAGGACGGTCGGCCCGAGCTCCAGCGTCACCAGGGCGGAGTCGTCGGGCGCCGGGACCTCGCGCAGGGTCAGCGGCATGCCGATCTCGACCACCGTGCCCGGTCGCCAGTCCCGCCGCAGCGAGACGTACCGTCCGGGGACGGCGTCCACGGGCTGCGGCTCGCCGTCGACGGTCACGGTGACGGCGCTCGTGACCCAGCCCGGGACCCGCAGCCGCAGGTCGAGGTCGCCGGTGGCGTCCACGCGGATCCGGCTGCTGCCCTCCAGCGGGTAGGCGGTCTCCTGGACGAGGCGCACGTCCTGCTCGGCCCAGCGCAGGGTCGAGGCCACGTAAAGGTTGACCCAGACCGTACGGTCGGCGCCGTCGACCGACCGGAAGTAGACGGAGTCCTGGTACTTGACGTGGTTCTCCAGGCCGGTGCCGCCGCAGCAGGTGCCGACGTTGTCGTACTCGCGCAGCGCCCCCGGGTGGACCGGGAACATGTACGTGACCTCCGGCGAGTCGTCCGAGTCGACGTCGTGCCGCGAGCCGAGGACCTGGTTGGTGACCGCCCGCTCGTAGTACTCGGCGTACCGCGGGTCGCCGGTACGCGCGAACAGGGCCCGGGCGAGCTTGAGCAGGTTGTAGGCCACGCAGGTCTCGGCGTTCCGGCTGCCGATGTCGCCCGCGACGGCGCCCGCCGGGCCCCACAGCTCGTTCTCGCCGGAGCCCCCGTGCGCGAACGTGCGACCCGGGACGAGCATGTCCCAGAGGTTGACGACGGCGTCCACGTAGCGGGCCTCGCCCGTCAGGTCGTGCAGGGCGAGGTAACCCAGCAGCGTGGCGGCATGCTGGTTGGCGTGCATGCCGTCCAGCACGTCGCGGCCCGACGCCGCCGCCTCCAGCAGCGAGTCCAGGTCGAAGAGCTGCGCGGTCTCGACGAAGGTCTTGTCGCCCGTCAGCACGGCGAGGTCGCACAGGACCTCGTTCATGCCCCCGGTCTCGCCCGCGATGTAGAGGGACCACATGTCCCGGCGCTGGTCCGCGGGCAGGACGGACAGCCGCCCGTGCACCCACCGCCCCATCCCGGCGGCGAGGTCCAGCGCCGTCCGCGACCCCGCGTGCCGGTACGCGTCGAGCAGCCCGGCCATGATCTTGTGGCACGTGTAGTAGGGCGCCCAGATCTCGCCGTACGGGGCCAGGCCCTCCAGGCGGGAGAACTGCCACTCGCCGTATGCCGCGAGGAACCCCGGATGGCTGTAGCGGCCCGACGCCGCGAGCGCCTCCTGGACCTCCCGCAGGCCCTCGACCATGTCGTCGACCTTGGCCCTCAGCTCGGTCCGCAGGGCCGGTTCCTGGGCACCCCCGTGGGCGAGCGCCAGCATGGACAGGAAGTGCCCCGCGTAGTGGCCGCGCAGCAGGTTCGCCGTGGGCGCCGCCTCCCGCCCGGGGTACTCGCTGGGGCCCCACGCCTCCTCGTCGGGGTGGCCGAAGTGCTCCCAGCCGCCGGGCGGCAGCGCCCCGCGCGTGCCCAGGCCGGCGTTCGCCCGGAAGACGGCGAGCATCCGGTCGACCGGATAGCTGCGCGCCAGGTGCAGCAGCTGGTCCCGGGCCCGCGTGAAGATGCCGTCGTGCAGCGCGACGGCGCCGAGCGGGAACGGCTCGGCGACGCTGATCGGCTCAGGCATGCGGGATCCGCTCGGTGGTCCAGCGCTCGATGCCCGCGGCGTCGATCGGCAGGGCGTCGGACAGCACCTCGGCGCCGTCGGCCGTGACCAGCAGGTCGTCCTCCAGGCGGACGCCGATGCCACGCAGCTCGGGCGGCACGGTCTCGTCGTGCGCGTGGAAGTAGAGGCCCGGCTCGACGGTCATGACCACGCCCGGCGCGAGCGGCGCCGCCTGGTAGGCCGGGTAGTCGGAGTGGGCACAGTCGTGCACGTCGAGCCCGAGGTGGTGGCCGATGCCGCAGACGAGCCAGCGGCGGTGCTGCTGCCCGCCGGGGGACAGGGCCTCGTCGACGGAGACGTCCAGGAGGTCCCAGTCGTGCAGCCCCTGCGCGATCACCTCCATGGAGGCGAAGTGGAAGTCGAGGTACTCGACCCCCGGGCGGATCTGCGCCATCCCCGCGCGGTGTGCCTTCTCGACCAGGTCGTGCACCTCGCGCTGCACCGGGCTGAAGCTGCCCGACGGCGGGATCGTCCGCGTCACGTCCGCCGTGTACAAGGAGTTGGCCTCGACCCCCATGTCGAGCAGCAGCGGCATGTCGGGCAGCACCGGCCCGTCGCAGCGCACCCAGTGCAGGGTCGGTGCGTGCGGCCCCGAGCCGACGATGGTCGTATACCCCGGCCCGTTGCCGAACGTGCGGGCGTGCCGGTCGAACGTCCCCTGCAGCCAGCGCTCGCCCAGCCCGCCGATCGCGCGCGGCAGCTCCGCGACGACGGCCTCGAAGCCGGTGACCGTGTGGTCGACCGCCTCGCGCAGCTGCGCGATCTCCCAGTCGTCCTTGATCATCCGCAGGTCGGAGAGGGCGCGGGCCAGGTCCTCGGACGGCTTGAGGCCGAACCGGCGCACCAGGGCGTCGTCGACCGACGGCGACGCGAGTGCCCCGTCCATCGTCCCGAGCACCGCGTCGAGCGCGGACAGCGGCTCGACGGTGATGCCGAACGCCTCCGCCCAGTCGCTCAGGTCCGGCGACGGGCCGACCCAGAGCTCGCCGTAGGCTGCGTTGCCGAAGAACGCGCTGTCCCCGGGCTTGGCCGGCGGCGGCAGGTAGAGCGTCGCGTCGTGCCCGCCGCCGCTCGCCCGGAGCGCGAGCACGCCGCCCTCGGCCTGCGCGCCCGTGAGCCAGACGAAGTCGCTGTCGGCGCGGAACCCGTACTGCACATCGCCGTTGCGCAGGCTCGCGCGCCCCGCACCCACCACGACGTCGCTCGCGCCGATCCGCTCGGACAGCCGGCGGCGGTGCGCGGCGGCGGCGTCGGGCGCTCCGGGGGTCACCGGCACGACGACGTCGGGCGCGCCCCAGCCCTGCTCCATGTGGGCGTTGAACGCCGCGCTCTCGACCAGCCGGGGTGCCCGGGTGCCTGCGTAAGGGGGTCTCGTGCTCATCGGATCTCTCCTCCTCGGTCGCGGACCAGCTCGCGCAGGCGGGTGAACACCCGCGGGTCGCCGATCCCGTCGTGCTCGTATTCGTTGGTCACCCACGCCTGGGAGGACCCGACCCGCGAGAGCGTGTCGAGCTGCAGGCCCGAGTCGACGAACATGTCGTCGTGATAGACCACCGCGGCGACTGGAACGTCGTTCGTGGCCAGGCGGTCCAGGTCGTACAGCGGCGGCCACTCCGTGCGCGCCGCCAGCTCGTGCACGGCGGGTGCGAACGGTCGCAGCAGCCGGATCTCGTCGAACATCCACGGGAAGGCCATCTCGCCCGTGAACTGCAGCGGACGGCGGTCCGGGCCGAACTCCGGCCGCCGGTCCCGTTCGGCCTGCGCCGCCCAGCCCGTCGGGCCGTTGCGACCGTGCCCGTAGATCGACTCCTGCAGCGTCCAGAACAGCGGGCCGTCCGCCTGCGACGTCCGCACCATCGCCTCCTGCAGGAACCCCGCCGACAGCAGGCCGGGCCGCGCGAACGCCTTCTCGACGAACCAGTGCATCCGCTCCGTCCCCGGCTGCATGCCCAGGTCGATGCCCATGGACTGGAACCGGTGCACCGTCAGCACGTCACCGTCGGGCAGCCGGACGTCGCCCTCGGCGAGCCGGTCCGCGACCGCCGCCACCGCGCCGACGTCGGCCGGGTAGCGCGCGTAGTACTCACCGGTCCGGCCGGCCACCCGGCCGAACGTCCTGCGGTACACCTCGGCGGCGTCCGGCGGCGTACCCGGTATCCCACCCGCGACGTAGCAGGCACGCAGCGCCTCCGGCGCGACCGACAGATAGGTGAGCGTGATCCAGCCGCCGAAGCTCTGCGCGATCGTCGCCCACGGCCGGCCGCCGTACACGCGCGCCCGGACCTCCTCCAGGTCCGCGACGATCGCGTCCGCGCGGAAGCACGCCAGCAGGTCGGCGCCCGCACGCGCGTCCAGCCCGGCCAGCACCGCACCGTCCAGCGGGGTGCTGCCGCCCGTCCCGCGCTGGTCCACCAGCACCACGCGATAGTCACGCAGCGCCACGTCCAGCCAGCCGTCCCGCCGCAGCGGACGCGGGTTCGCGCCACCCGGGCCACCCTGCAGGTACACCAGCAGCGGCAGGTCCTCCTCGCCGCGCGTCGGGTCGACCAGCTCCCGGACCAGCAGCTCCACGTCACCCGCCAGACGGCCCGAACGGTCCAGGGGCACCGCGAGGCGGCGCTCGCGGACCCCGATGCCGGGCAGCAGGTAGGACGTCCAGCCGGCGCTCATGCCGGCGCTCCGGCGGGCCGGCCGGCGTTCGCCCGTCGCCGTCTCTCCCACTCGGGGCGGATGCGCGGGACGGCGTCGAGCAGCTTGCGGGTGTACTCGTGGCGCGGCGCACCGAACACCGCGTCGCGCTCACCCTCCTCGACGATCCGCCCCTGCGTCATCACGGCGACCCGCGTGGCGATCTGCCGCACCACGGCCAGGTCGTGCGCGATGAAGAGGTAGGTGAGGTCCTCCTCGCGCTGCAGGTCGCGCAGCAGGTTGATCACCTGGGCCTGGACGGACACGTCGAGCGCCGAGACCGCCTCGTCGCACACGACGACGCGGGGGCCGACGGCGAGCGCCCGGGCGATCCCGATGCGCTGCGCCTGACCCCCGGAGAACTGTGCCGGGTACTTCTGGGAGTGGTCGGGGTCCAGGCCTACCCGTTCCATGAGGGAGCGGGTGAACGCGCGGGCGCCGCCCGGGACCGGCCGCCCCTGGTAGACCAGGGGAGCGGTGACTATCCGCTCGACGGTGTGCCGCGGGTTGAGCGAGGAGAACGGGTCCTGGAACACGACCTGCACGTCGCTGCGGAACTGGTTCAGCCCGGACCGCTTCAGGGCCGTGACGTCTTCGCCGTCGAGCTCGACGGTGCCCGAAGTGGCGTCCAGCAGGCGTGCGGCGAGCCGCGCCGTCGTCGACTTGCCCGACCCGGACTCGCCCACCAGGGCGAGGGTCTCGCCGGAGCGGATCTCGAAGCTCACGTCGTCGACGGCCCGGAACCGGGTCGGCGGGCGCAGCAGCCCGCCGGTGCCCATGACCGGGAACTCCTTGACCAGGTTCGTGGCTCTCAGGAGCGGTTCGCTCATGCGAGGTCTCCGTTCTCTCGTGCGGCGTTCTCCCGTGCGGCCGGGGAGCCCGGTGCCACCGCGCGCAGGGCGCCGATCTCGTCGTCGATGCGCGGCACGGCGTCGAGCAGCGCGCGGGTGTAGGGGTGCTGCGGCTCGGTGAAGATCTGCTCGACGGCACCCCGTTCGACGCACACGCCGTCCTTCATGACGACGATGTGGTCGGTGATCTCGCTGACGACCGCGAGGTCGTGGGTGATCAGCACGAGGCCGGTGCCCGTCTCCCGCCGGATCTCTTGCAGCAGGTCGAGGATCTGGGCCTGCACCGTGACGTCGAGCGCGGTGGTCGGCTCGTCGGCGATGAGCAGCTCGGGCTCGGTGCTGAGCGCCATCGCGATCATGACGCGCTGGCGCATGCCGCCGGAGAACTGGTGCGGGTAGTGGTCCACGCGCACCGCGGCGTCCCGGATGTGCACGCGCTCCAGGGCGGCGACGGCCACCTTCCGTGCCGCCCGGCGGGTGACGCCGGGGCGGTGGGCGCGGTACGCCTCCTCGATCTGGAGCCCCACGGTGTAGTAGGGGTTCAGGGAGGACAGCGGGTCCTGGAAGACCATCGCTATGCGGTCGCCGCGCACGCGGCGCAGGTCCGCCTGGGACATCCCGACCAGTTCGCGGCCGCGCAGGCGGACGCTCCCGGTGCGCCGGGCGGCCCGGGGCTGCAGGCCCATGATCGCGAGGCTCGTCATGGACTTGCCCGAGCCGGACTCGCCGACGATGCCGAGCGCCCCGCCGGGCTCGAGGTCGAGGTCGAGGGACCGGACGGCGTCGAGCGGGCCGCGGGGTGTGGCGAAGGTGACCGTGAGGTCCCGCACCCGCAGGAGCGCTTCGGTGCCGGTCGTGGTGCTCCTGGTGGTGGTCATCGTGCGTTCACCCGCACTCTCGGGTCGATGGCGGTGTAGACGACGTCGACCACGATGTTGCCGACGACCACGAGGAACCCGGCCAGGAGCGTGACGCCCATGATCACCGGCTGGTCGTTGCGGGCGATCGAGTCGGCGGCCATCTTGCCCACGCCGTTGATGCCGAAGACGGTCTCGGTGATGAGCGCGCCGCCGAGCAGTCCGGCGAAGTCCATGCCGAAGATGGTCACCACGGGGGTCAGTGCCGGTCGCAGGGCGTGGCGCCGCCAGACCAGCGCCTGGGGCAGGCCCTTCGCGTACGCGGTGCGCACGTAGTTCTCGCGCAGCACGTCGAGCACGTTGGCGCGGGTGAGTCGGGTGTAGGCGGCCGCGTAGCCGACGGCGAGCACGATCCAGGGCATCACGAAGTTGCCGAACCACTGCACGGGGTCGTCCGCGAACCGGACCGCCTGGGGGAAGGGGAGCCACTGGAGCCTGACCACGAGCACGTACTGCAGCACGAGGGCGAGCACGTAGTTGGGGATCGACATGCCGGTCAGCGTCAGGCCGGTGGTGAACCGGTCCAGGAACGTGTCCTCCTTGACGGCGCTGAGCAGGCCGCCGACGAGGCCGGCGAGCAGCCACAGCACGGCGGCGCCCACGGCGATCGTCGCCGAGACCGGCAGCCGCTGGACGATCATGTCCCACACGGCCTGGCTGGACTGGAACGAGTAGCCGAGGCACGGAGCGGCGCACTCGACGGCCGCGGCGCCGTCGCCGTAGGTGCGGCCCGCGAAGATCCCGGCGACGAAGAGGAAGAACTGGGTCCAGAACGGCTGGTCCAGCCCGAGGTTCCCGCGGATCTGGTCGATGAGCTCCGGCGTGCAGTTCTTGCCGCAGATCTGGACCGCCGGGTCCGGCGAGAGCGCGAAGAACACCACGAACGTGAAGAGGCACACCAGCAGCAGGACCACGAGGCCGGACGAGATGCGGGTGAGGAGGAACCGGGGCATCAGCGACCTTCCTGGGCGTCGACGACGGCGCTCAGCCGGTCACCGAGCACGGTGAACGAGAGCACGAGGAGGAACAGGCACGTGCCGGGCACCACGAAGTACGCGGGGTCGACGGCGTACCACTTCACGGAGGCGGCGATCATCTGGCCCCAGCTCGGTGCGGGCGGGACGACGCCGACCCCGAGGAACGACAGGCCTGCCTCCGTGCCGATGTACCCGGGAACGGCGAGCGTCGCCATCACGATGATGGTCGAGCGCAGGTTGGGCAGGATCTCGCGGAACACGATGCGCGTGCCGCTCGCTCCCGCAGCCCGGGCCGCCTCGACGAACTCACGCTGCGCCAGCGACATGGTCTGGCCCCGGACGATGCGTGCCAGGTAGGGCCAGCCGAAGACCGAGATCACGACGACGAGCAGCGCGGACCGGTTGCTCGCCGGCAGGGCGGACAGCACGGCGATCATGAAGATCAGGGCCGGGAAGGCCATGAGGAAGTCCATGACGCGGGAGACGACGAGGTCCACCCGGCCGCCGAAGTAGCCCGCCACGAGCCCGAGGGACACCCCGAGCACCGTGGTCAGCGCCGTCGCCGACAGCGCGATGCCCATGGACACCCGTGCGCCGTAGACGATGCGGGCGAAGATGTCGCGTCCGCTGCCCGGCTCGACGCCGAGCCAGTGCTCGGCGCCCATTCCGCCCCACGGGCCGATCGGCATGCCGCCGAGGTTCGGGTCGATGGCGGACTGGTCGAACTCGTACGGGTTCCAGCCGCTGATCGCGGTGAGGACCGGTGCGAGGACCGCGACGAGCGAGATGAGGACGATGTAGCCGAGGCCGAGCATCGCGCCGGTGTCGCGGCGCAGCGCCTGCCAGGTTCCGCCGGCACCGGCCCGGAGGGCGCCGGCGGCCTGGGTGGCCGCCGGCGCCTCCGCGGTGTCGCCGGTCCCGGCCGCCACGGTCTTGGTACCCGTGAGGTCAGTCGGGGAGGACGTCATGGATCAGCCCTTCTCGGGGTCCTTGAGACCGACGCCGACGTAGTCGATGCCGCCGGTCGCCGCGTTCGCCGAGGAGTGCAGGCCGGTGACGTTCTCGCCGGGGAGCGAGACGGTCTTGGCCACCATCAGCGGCACGACCGGGGCCAGCTCCAGGATCTGCTCGTCCAGCTCGCCCCACTCCACGTTCGCGGCGTCGATGTCTGTCATCGCCTTGATCTCGTCGATCCGGGCGTTGATGTCCGGGTCGTCGAGCTGGGCGAGGTTGGAGTTGCCCTTCTCGTAGATGTTGCGGCCGTCGAACAGCGGCGGGATGAAGGTGGCCGCCGACGAGGCCCAGTCCGGGCACCAGCCGGTGATGGCGGCGTCGTTCTGCTGCGACGGCGTGCCGATGGTCTCGTAGTACGTGGCGGTGTCGATCAGGTTGAGCTCGACGGTGATGCCGACCCGCTTGAGGGCCTGCTGGACCGCCTCGCCCTGGGCCTGCATGGACTCCTGCGAGCGGATGTCGAGCGTCATGGTGAAGCCGTCCGACAGGCCCGCCTCGTCCAGCAGCTCCTGTGCCGCCTCGACGTCGCCCGTGCCGTCCGCCGACGGGTACAGGTCGAAGTCCTGGTGGCCGGCGACGGTGGGGGGAAGGATCGTCGTGGAGGGAGCGCCCAGCTGGTTGCCGCCGCTCGCGTTGACGATGGCGGTGCGGTCGATCGCGTAGCTGATCGCCTGCCGCACGCGGACGTCGTCCATGTGCTCCTTGGTGGTGTTCAGCCCCATGTAGGTGGTGCAGATGCCCGGGAGCTCGAGGACGCGCTCCTGGAGCTGGGGCGTCTGCAGGCGGGGGAGCGTGGCCGGCTGGACGGTGCCGGCGATCGCGTTGACGTCCGCACCCTGCCCGGCGATGAGCCGCTCGTCGATGGTGGCCGGGTCGAGGCCGATGGTGAACTCCCAGGCGTCCGGCTTGGCGGCGCGCACCTCGTCCGTGGCCGGGTCCCAGTGCTCGTTGCGCTCGAGCTTGATGGTGCTGCCCGGCACGTACTCGGCCAGCTTGTACGGCCCCGACGCGATGATCTCGTGGATGAACTCGTCGCCGTCACCGGTCCCTTCTGGGAAGGGCGTCCCGTTCACCTGGGCGAGCGCGGCGTCGAACTCGGGGAACGGCTCCTTGAGGTGGAAGACGATCGTCCTGTCGTCGGGCGTCTCGATGGTCGGCAGGTCGCCTGACTCGTACGGGCCCGCGTAGTCCTCCGGCGCGTCGATGACCTGCTTGAGGTACGGCGACCCGATACCGATCTCGGGGTCCCAGGCCCGCGAGATGCCGAACTTGACCTCTGCGGACGTGATCGGGTCGCCCGTGTCGAACTTCAGACCCTCCTTGAGCCGGTACGTCCAGGTCAGCCCGTCGTCGGACACCTCGCCGAGGCTCTCGGCGAGGTCCGGGACGATCTCGTTCGGGTCCTCGGCCGAGCCGGGCGCCGACGTGGTGAGCTGGCGGTAGACGAGCCGGTAGAAGTTGTTCACCCCGCCGTCGAAGCCGCGCGCCGGGTCGAGGTAGGAGAAGTCGGCGTTCTGCAGCACGTGGACGGTGCCACCCTCGGCGGGTTCGGCGGAGAACCCGCCGCCCCCGCCTGCCGCGGAGTCGTCCGGGGTGCCGCCACCGCCGCAGGCGGCGAGTGCGAGTGTCGTGGCGGCAGCGAGGAACGCTGTCGTTATCCGATGGAGCTTCACGATGTGGCCTCTCGGTCGGTGACTCGATAGTCGACGCAGTCGCGTCGAGGTCGTACGGGTAGGACGTGGGGGACTGGCGCCCCCCGGGCGGTCCGGCTCCGGTCAGGTGTGCCGGAGCCAGACCCGCATCGCCCCGGGTTCGCGGTTCGCCCAGAGGTGGTAGGGCACCAGCGCGACCGGCGTCGTCGTCGACGGGGTCGGTGGGTCTGTCCGGTCCGGGTCTGTCCGGTCCGCGGCCGGGTACGGGTCGTCCGACGGCGCGGGCCGCCGGCTCACGTGTGCGGTCAGGGCGTGGGCCAGGAGCGGGTCGCGGGCGGCGTCGTCGGACGGCGGCGCCGCACCGACGTCGTGCACGACGACCTCGTCGAGGGGGACGGGGGAGTCGGCCTGCTCCAGGCAGTGCACGACCGGCCCGCGCACCGCGGCGACGGCGCCCCGGGCGGCGTCGACGGCGGGGTGGGCCGTGACGAGCCGCGCCGGCATCGGCAGGTCGAGCACCACCTCCTGGCCCGGCCGCCACGCTCGGGTCAGCCGTAGCCAGCCGTCGCCCACGTCCGTGCTGACCCTCGTGCCGTCGACCGTGGCCCGCGGCGTCGTCGCCCAGCCGGGGACGCGGACCGTCAGCGTCGCCGGCGCGTCGCGGGCGTCGAGCACGCGGACGGTGACGCGGCCGTCCCAGGGAAAGTCGGTGACCACCTCGACGGAGAGCGCCGCCGAGCGCACCCGACAGGCGGTGAGCAGGGCGAGAGTCAGGCCGTCGGGGGTCTCGAGCGCCACGTGGTCCTGGAGCCCGCTGATCCAGCGCGCCACGTTCGGCGGGCAGCACGCACAGCCGAACCACGGGCGGCGCAGGGGCTGTGCCGGGTCCGCCGGCCGCCCGTCGAGGTGGTCGGGACGGCGCTGCAGCGGGTTGTCGTAGAAGAACCGGGTGCCGTCGCGGGACACCCCGGCGGCGAACCCGTTGTAGAGGACCCGCTCCACGTGGTCCAGCACCGCGGCGCTGCCGGTGGCGAGGAACAGGCGCCAGCCCCACTGTATGGTGCCGACCGCGGCGCACGTCTCGGCGTAGGCACGGTCGGACGGCAGCTCGTACCGGTCGCCGAAGGCCTCGTCGGAGTGCCGGGAGCCGATCCCGCCCGTCACGTACGACTTGGTGCGGACCATGTCGTCCCACAGCCGCACCAGGTGTTCGATCCGGGCGGGGTCGCGCCGTTCGATGGCGACGTCGGTGGCGCCCGCGGCGAGGTAGACCATGCGGACGGCGTGGCCCGAGACGGTATCGAGGTCGCGCAGCGGAGCGTGGTCCGCGTAGTACGCGGGGCCGAACGGTGCGGTGGCGAAGAGGCCCGAGCCCCGCCGCTCGACGAACACCTCGGCCTGGCGCAGGTAGGGCTCGTGCCCCGTCTCCCGGTAGAGCTCGACGAGCGCCACCTCGACCTGCGGGTGGCCGCAGTACTCCGCCCGCCCGCCCGGGCCGAACCGGTCCACCACGAGGTCCGCGAACCGCCGCGCGACCGTGAGGAGCCGGTGGTCGCCGAGCCGGCGCGCCGCGGCGAGCGCTCCCTGGACCAGGTGGCCCAGGTTGTAGAGCTCGTGCCCGCCCGCCAGGTCCGACCACGGCGGGACGGTCGCGTCGGCGCCCTGGTGGAACGAGGACAGGTAGCCGTCGTCGGCCTGCGCGGCCGTGACGAGGGCCAGCGTCTCCTCGTAGAAGGCGCGGACGGCGGCAGTGCTGTTGCCGGTGACGCTGCCGACGGCAGCCTCGGCGCGGGCCAGCTCGTAGGCGGCCGCCTCCAGCGTCTTGTAGGCGTCGGTGTCGGCGAACGGGTAGCGGCCGCGGAACGGCTCGCCGGTCGCGTGCGCCACGCGGCGGAAGTTGTCCAGCACGCCCGACGTGCGGACCTGCGCGATGACGTGCGGCAGCGTCCGCTCGCTGTTGCGGCGCTGCCACCCACCCAGCAGGCCGTCGGTGAGCACCACGTGGTCGGCGCCCAGCGGGCGCCCGGCAGGCCGGGCCGGCGGGGTGGTCGCGGCAGGGGTGGTGGCAGGTGTCGTGCCCAGCCGGGCTGCGCGTCGGTGCGCCCCGGTCGTCGTGTCGCTCGGCATCGTCCTCGCCTTCGAAGTGTCGGCCCACGATATGTGATGCGTGATATTTTACTGATCGACGACAGTGGTGTCGATGGGGTGAATGTAAACGTCGCGTTTCGGCCGATCCAGCCACTTCTCGGCTGGTGCAACACCCCCGGTCGGCGCGGCTCGGGTACCCTCGGCGCGCATTGACGAGGAGATCCGCGTGCCGTGTAATATACTACTAGCGTTGCCTGACCACCCAGGAGTGCCTCATGAGCGCAGCATCACCCACCCCGTCCGTCCGTCGCCTCCCGCCCGTCGCGAGCCTGCGCGAGCAGGTGCACCGTGCGCTCGTCGCGGCCATCGTCGCCGGCGAGCTGGAGCCCGGTGAGCTCGTCTCCGTACCGACGCTCGCCGCGCGGTTCGACGTGTCCGCGACGCCGGTCCGCGAGGCGGTCCTGGACCTGGAGCGCCGGGGCTTCCTGGAGGCGGTGCGGAACAAGGGGTTCCGGGTCACACGCGTGAGCGACCAGACGCTGCGGCACGTCGCCGCCGTGCGGCTGGTGATCGAGCCGGTCTGGATGGAACGGCTGGCCAAGTCGTTCCCGGTGGGGCAGCTGCAGGAGTTCCGCGCGCTCGCCGACGAGATCGTCGAGCGCGCGCGCACGGGCGACCTGATCGCCTACCTCCAGGCCGACCAGACGTTCCACCTGCGGCTGACCGGACTGCTGGGCAACCCGGTGGCCGGCGAGATCGTGTCGGACCTGCGGGACCGGGCACGGCTCCTGGGGCTGTCGACGATGGTCGCGAGCGGCACGCTCGCGAGCTCCGCCCAGGAGCACCACGAGCTGCTCGACCTGCTCGCGGCGGGCGACGGCCCCGGCGCCAAGGCGCTCATGGAGCGGCACATCGGGCACTCGCTGGGCACGTGGGCGGGCAAGCCGGAGGACTGACGCCGTCGTTGGTCGAGCTTGTCGAGATCACTGCGCTCGTCGAGACCACTGAGCTGAACTGACCGGACGATCGAGGGGGTGGATGTGGCAGCGGACGTCGTGATCGTCGGTGCCGGGATCGTCGGCGCGGCGTGCGCGCGAGCCCTCGCCCGGGCAGGCGCCCGGGTGACGGTGCTCGACCGCGGGGCGGCCGCCGCAGCCACCAGCGCCCACGGCGAGGGCAACCTGCTGGTCTCCGACAAGGGCCCGGGTCCCGAGCTGGAGCTGGCCCAGGTGTCGCTGCGCCGGTGGGTCGAGCTAGCCCAGGAGCTGGCGGATGAGCTCGGGCCGCGGTTCCCGTCCATCGAGCACGACGCCAAGGGCGGTCTCGTGGTCGTCACCTCCGGTGACGGCCTGACCGGCCTGCGCCGGTTCGCCGCCGCTCAGCGGGCGTGCGGGGTCGAGGCCGTGGAGGTGAGCGTTGACGGCGCGCGCCGGCTCGAGCCCGACCTGGCGCCGGGCGTGCTGGGCGGTGTCCACTACCCGCAGGACGCCCAGGTGCAGCCGGTGGCGGCCGCCGAGGCGCTGCTCGCGTCCGCGCGTCGCGCCGGCGCCGACGTCCGCACCGGCGTCGAGGTGACCGGCCCGCTGCTCGGCGCCGACGGCGAGCTGGCCGGCGTCGTCACCTCCCGGGGCGAGGTCCCCGCGGGCGCCGTCGTCGTCGCGGCGGGCCCCTGGTCCGCCGAGGTCGCCGAACGGCTCGGCGCGCGCGTCCCGGTGCGTCCGCGCCGCGGGATGGTGCTCGTCACCACCCCGATGCCCCAGCGCATCCGCCACAAGGTGTACGACGGCGACTACTTCGCCGCCACCCAGTCGGCGGGTGCGGAGCTGCAGACCTCCGCCGTGATCGAGTCGACGCGCGGCGGCACGGTGCTGATCGGGTCGAGCCGGGAACAGGTCGGGTTCGACGACCGGTTGCGCACGGAGGTGCTCGCCCAGATGGCGCGGCGCGCCGTGGCGGTGTTCCCGTTCCTGGCCCGTGCCAACGTAATGCGGTCCTACCTGGGTTTCCGTCCGTACCTGCCCGACCACCTTCCGGTGGTCGGCCCGGACCCGGCCCGTCCAGGGCTGTGGTTCGCCACCGGCCACGAGGGCGCGGGCGTCGGGCTGGCCCCGGCGACCGGTGACCTGCTCGCCGCGCAGCTGCTGGGCCTCGAGACCTCGGTCGACCCGCGCCCGTACGCGGTCGACCGGCCCGGCCTCGCTGAGCCGCGCCCCGTCCTGACCCCGACCGAGGAGGCCCGGCGATGACGTCGTACCGTGTGCCCGCCGAGGTCGACGCCGCCGAGCCGGCCGCCGACCGGCCCCTGACCCTCTGGCTGGACGGCGAGCCCGTCACCGGGACCGCCGGGCAGACGATCGCCGGCGTGCTGCTGGGTGCCGGACGGCGCCAGTGGCGCACCACCGCCGCCGACGGCGCGCCCCGCGGCGTCTTCTGCGGGATCGGCGTGTGCTTCGACTGTCTCGTCGAGGTCAACGGCCTGCGGGACGTGCGCGCCTGCCTGCGCCGCGCGCAGGACGGCGACGTCGTGACCCGCCAGGGCGAACCGGGGGTCACCGCATGAGGGACGTCGTGGTGGTCGGCGCCGGCCCGGCGGGGCTCGCCGCCGCCCGGGCGGCCGCGGCGGCAGGGGCGGCGGTCACGCTGCTCGACTCCGCCGACGGGCTCGGCGGCCAGTACTGGCGCCATCTGCCGCCCGCCCGGCAGGCCGCTCGCCAGAGTGTGCTGCACCACCGGTGGTCGACGTTCGGCGAGCTGAGCGACGTGCTGCGCGCGCACCCGGCCGTGACGGTGCTGCCGTCGGCGCAGGTGTGGTCGCTCGAGCGTCTCGACGGTGGGATCCGCCTCAACGTCCTGCTCGGGGAGCCCGACGGGGCGGGGCGGGAGGCCCGCGCCTTCGAGCCGGACGCCGTGGTGCTCGCCACCGGCGCCCACGACCGGACCCTGCCGTTCCCGGGCTGGCAGCTGCCGGGCGTCTACTCGGCCGGAGCGGCGCAGGCGCTGGCGAAGGGGGAGCGGGTGGCCGTCGGGCGGCGGGTCGTCGTCGCGGGTGCCGGCCCGTTCCTCCTGCCCGTCGCATCCTCCGTGCTGCAGACCGGGGCCACCGTCGTCGGCGTGCACGAGGCGGGCCGGATCGGCGCTCTCGCACGCGGCTGGCTGAGCCGGCCCTGGGAGCTGGCCGGGGCCGCCGGAAAGGCCGGCGAGCTCGCCGGGTACGTGGCTGACCTCGTGCGCCACCGGGTGCCGTGGCGCCCGGGCGAGGCGGTCGTGGCCGCGCACGGCGACGGGCAGGTCGAGGCCGTGACCATCGCGCGCCTGGACCGACGCTGGGCTCCGGTCGCCGGGTCCGAGCGCCAGGTCGAGGCCGACGCCGTCTGCGTCAGCCACGGCTTCACGCCCCGCCTCGAGCTGGCGATCGCCGCCGGGTGCGCCCTCGCGCCGGACCGGTTCGTCATCGTCGACGACGCCCAGGCCACCTCCGTCCCCGGGGTCTGGGCCGCCGGCGAGATCACGGGCATCGGCGGAGCGGACGCCGCGCTCGCCGAAGGCACCGTGGCGGGCACGGCGGCGGCGGGCGGCGACGGCGGCGCGCCCGCCGCGCGGCGGGCGGTCCGCGCGCGGGACCGGGCCCGCGGCTTCGCGGCCCGCATCGTGGCGGCCCACGGCGTGCGCGGCGGATGGACCGGCTGGCTGCGCGACGACACCGTCGTCTGCCGCTGCGAGGAGACCACCTACGGGCGGCTGCGTGAGGTGGTCGAGCTCACCGGGTCGCACGAGACCCGCTCGGTCAAGCTCACCAGCCGCGCCGGGCTCGGCCCGTGCCAGGCCCGGATGTGCGGCAGCACCCTGCAGGAGCTCCTGGGGGATCCCACGCCCGCCGTCGACCGCCGCCCGCTCGTCGTACCGGTGAGACTCGGCGACCTCGCCGCGCTGCCCGCTGCTTCCCCGTCCACCGCACCCCCGCCCACGGCATCCCTGCCCACCGCACTGCCAACCAGAGGAGACCAACCATGAACCAGCGCTTCGACCTCGGCGGCGTGATCGTCGCCACCACCCTTGCCTTCACGCCGGACGACTCGGCACCCGCCGGGCTCGCCGTCGACTACGACCGGTTCGCCGCGCACTGCGAGTTCCTGATGGACAACGGCTGCCGGGGCGTGGGCCCGAACGGCTCGCTCGGCGAGTACTCGTCGCTCACCGACGACGAGCGCCGCACCGTGATCCAGACGGCCGTGCGGACGGTGGGCGACCGCGGGCTGGTCGTGGCCGGCGTGCACGGTGTGGGGTCGCACCAGGCCACGCACTGGGCCGAGCTCGCCGCCGAGGACGGCGCCGACGCCGTGCTGCTGCTGCCGCCCACCATCTACCGGGCGAACCGGTCGGAGGTGCTCGCCCACTACGCCGCCGTCAACGAGGTGGGCATCCCGATCATGGTCTACAACAACCCGTTCGACACCAAGGTCGACCTCACGCCGGACCTCCTCGCCGAGCTCGCAGAGCTGGAGAACGTCGTAGCCGTGAAGGAGTTCTCCGGCGACGTGCGGCGCGTGCTGGAGATCAAGGAGCTGGCCCCGGACCTGGACGTGATCGCGGGCGCCGACGACCTGCTCTTCGAGTCGCTCGTGGCGGGCGCCACCGGCTGGTTCGCCGGCTACCCGAACGCGTTCCCCCGCGAGGCCGTCGAGATCTACACCCTGGTCACCGAGGGCCGGATCGACGAGGCCCGCGAGCTGTACCGGCACCTCGTCGCGGCGTTCCGCTGGGACTCGAAGACCGAGTTCGTGCAGGCGATCAAGCTCTCGATCGACCTGGCCGGGCAGAGCTACGGTGGACCGACCCGCCCGCCGCGCGGACCGCTGTCCGCGGAGCACGAGGCCCAGGTCCGCAAGGACACGGAAGCGGCCCTCACGTACATCGCGGCCCGCCCGCCCCGCTGAGTGCGGGGTATTTGCGCTCTCGAAAGGATTCGACCGCACAGATACCCAACACTCAACGGAGGGCGGAGTCGGAGGAAGGAGAGAGCCATGCGTTCGAGCAAGGTGTTCAGCGCCGTCGACTCGCACACCGAGGGCATGCCGACGCGTGTCGTCACCGGCGGGGTCGGACCAATACCAGGCTCCACGATGAACGACCGCCGGCTGTACTTCATGGAGCACATGGACGACCTGCGGCTGTTCCTCATGAACGAGCCACGGGGGCACGCCGCCATGAGCGGCGCCATCCTGCAGCCGCCCACCCGGCCCGACTGCGACTGGGGCGTGGTCTACATCGAGGTGTCCGGCTGCCTGCCCATGTGCGGGCACGGCACCATCGGTGTGGCCACCGTCCTCGTCGAGACCGGCATGGTCGACGTCGTCGAGCCGGTCACCGAGATCCGGCTCGACACGCCCGCCGGCGTCGTCGTCGCGAAGGTCGCCGTCAGCGGCGGCCACGCGGACGCCGTGACCATCGAGAACGTGCCCAGCTTCGTGACGGCGCTCGACCAGGCCGTGGAGGTGCCCGGCTACGGCACGGTGCCGTACTCGATGGCGTTCGGCGGAAACTTCTACGCGCTCGTCGACCTGGACGACCTGAAGCTGCCCTTTGACCGGGCCCGGCAGCAGGACCTGCTCGCCGCCGGGCTCGCGATCATGGACGCGATCAACGAGACGGCGCCGCCCAAGCACCCGGAGCTCGACGGCGTCGAGGGCTGTCACCACGTCGAGCTGATCGCCCCCGGCTCCGACGCCCGCCACTCCCGCCACGCCATGGCCATCTCGCCCGGCTGGTTCGACCGGTCGCCGTGCGGCACCGGGACGTCGGCCCGCATGGCCGAGCTGTGGGCGCGCGGTGAGCTCGCCCTCGACACCGACTTCGTCAACGAGTCGTTCATCGGCAGCCGGTTCGTCGGCCGCCTGGTCGCCGAGACGACGGTCGCGGGCGTGCCCGCCGTCGTGCCGACCATCACCGGACGCGCCTGGGTGACCGGCACAGCCAACTACCTGCTCGACCCGAGCGACCCGTTCCCCACCGGCTTCGTCTTCTGAGCCCGTCTTCTGGGCCTGTCCGCCGGGATCGTCTGCCGTACCTGCCATCTGCTGAGGAGCCGAACCCATGACCGCCACCGCGGCCCCCGAACACCTTGACCGCACCGTCGACGACGTCGCCCGCCGCGCGCGGGAGACGTTCGACGGACTGTCCCGCACGGCCCCCGGAGCCCGCGCCGCCGCCCTGCGCGACGCGGCCGCCGCGCTCGCCGACCACGCGGACGAGCTGGTCGCCATCGCCCAGTCGGAGACCGGCCTCGCCGAGGCGCGCCTGCGCGGCGAGCTCAAGCGCACCCAGGTGCAGCTGCGGCTGTTCGCGCACGTCGTCACCGACGGCGCCTACCTCGACGTGCGCCTCGACGAGGCGGACTCCGACTTCGTCCTCGGCCCCCGACCCGACCTGCGCCGCACCCTCTGGCCCGTCGGGCCCGTGCTCAACTTCGCGGCGAGCAACTTCCCGTTCGCGTTCTCCGTCGCCGGTGGCGACACGGCGGCGGCGCTCGCGGCGGGCTGCCCGGTGATCGTCAAGGCGCACCCCGGGCATCCTCGGCTGTCCGTGCGGGTCGCGGAGCTCGTCTCGGCCGCACTGACCGAGGCGGGTCTGCCGGAGTTCGCACTGCAGCTCGTCACGTCGCAGGACGCCGGGGTGGCGCTGGTGGAGCACCCCGCGGTGCGGGCGGCGGCGTTCACCGGGTCGCAGCGGGTCGGACAGCTGCTCGCGGCCCGAGCGGCGGGGCGGCCCGAACCGATCCCGTTCTTCGGTGAGCTCGGCAGCGTCAACCCGGTGCTCGCCTCGGCGGCGGCACTGCGCGAGCGGGGGAGCGAGCTGCTCGACGGGTACGTGGCGAGCGTCTCCGGCTCGGCAGGCCAGCTCTGCACCAAGCCCGGCTTCCTGCTCGTCCCGGAGGGCACGCGGTACGACGACGCAGTGGCCGCCGCCGCGGCGCGCGTGCCGGAGCACCGGCTGCTCAATCCGTCGATCGCGGACGGATACGAGCGGCGGGTCGCGGAGGTGCTGGGGGTGGACGGCGTGCGCGTGGTGCACGGCGGCGGCTTCCGGCGCGCCGCCGACGGCCAGGCCTTGGTGACGCCGACGCTCGTCGCTGTACCGCTCGACCTGCTGCGGAGCGCCGGGTCAGTACTGCTGGACGAGGTGTTCGGGCCGTTCTCCGTGATCGTGGAGTACCCGGCTGAAGCTGATCTGGGGGCGGCGGTGGCCGAGCTGTTCCCGGGCAACCTCACGCTGACCCTGCACCTCGGGGACGGCGAGACGGGCGAGGAGCAGGGCGCGCTCGTGACCCGCCTGGCCCGGCATGCGGGGCGCGTCCTGCTCGGCGGCTGGCCCACCGGCGTCGCGGTCACGCCCGCGATGCAGCACGGCGGCCCCTGGCCCGCGACGACCACCGACGGGACGTCGGTCGGCACCGCCGCGATCGGCCGGTTCCTCCGCGGGGTCGCGTTCCAGGACGCCCCGCAGGAGCTGCTGCCCCCGCCCCTGCGCGACGACAACACCTGGGACGTGCCGCGGACGATCGCCACGCGGGGAGAATCGCTGGGCTGGTGACGGTCCGGGAAGCCCTACAGCCCCGTCATGCGGAGCATCGCCTCGCCGTAGCGCTCACCGCTGACCCGGATCTGCTCGGCACCGGTCGCGATCTCGGTCAGGTCGCCCGGGGTGAGCTCGACGTCGGCCGCGCCGATGTTCTCCTCGAGGCGGCTGGTGCGGCGCGTGCCAGGGATCGGGACGATCCACGGCCGTTGCGCGAGCAGCCAGGCGAGTGCCACCTGCGCCGTCGTGCAGCCCTTGCGTGCGGCGACCGCGCGGAGCAGCTCGACGAAGGCCAGGTTGGCCTGGCGGTTCTCGTCGCTGAAGCGCGGGAGGCCCGCGCGCATGTCGCCGTCTGCGAGCGTGGTGTCGAGCGCGCCCGTGAGGAAGCCCCGGCCGAGCGGGCTGAAGGGGACGAACCCGATGCCGAGCTCCTCGAGCGTCGGCAGGATCTCCGGCTCGGGGTCGCGGGTCCAGAGCGAGTACTCGCTCTGCAGGGCCGTGACGGGCTGGACCGCGTGCGCACGGCGAATGGTGTCGGCGCCCGCCTCGGAGAGGCCGAAGTGCCGCACCTTGCCCGCCTCGATGAGTTCCGCGACGGTTCCTGCGACGTCCTCGATCGGCACCCGCGGGTCGACACGGTGCTGGTAGAAGAGGTCGATGACGTCCGTGCCGAGGCGGCGCAGGGCTGCGTCGGCCACCTGCCTGATGTGCTCGGGACGGCTGTCCGTGCCGACGCTGCGGCCCTCGTCATCGAGCTCGAAGCCGAACTTCGTCGCGATGACCACCTGGTCACGCACGGGCGCGAGGGCCTCGCCGACCAGCTCCTCGTTGACGAACGGGCCGTAGACCTCGGCCGTGTCGAAGAGCGTGATCCCGCGGTCGACGGCACCGCGCAGCACCGCGATCATCTCGTCGCGGGTTCCCGGGTTGGGGCCGTAGCTCTGGCTCATGCCCATGCAGCCCAGCCCGATGGCCGAGACCTCGAGGCTGCTCGGCCCTGGTCCCAGTGTTCGTGTCCGCATGTCTGGCTCCTCGGTCGTGGGTGGAACGGGCGCTGCCCATCGCTTCAGCACGATGCGTCAGGCCCGGCCGCTCCCGCCGCGGTGGTCAGCCTACGTGGGCGCGCCTCTCCGCCTACGACCGCAGCTTGCGGGCCGCCTCCAGCAGCGCACGGGTGCCCCGCGTGAGCGCGCGCAGATCGTCGACGTCGAGCAGGGCGAGGAGGTCGGGCGGCAGGTCCTCGTCGTGCGCGACGAGCCGCCGGATCGCCTCGGTGCCCTTCTCCGTGCTGGTCACGCGGCGGACCCGGCCGTCCGCCGGGTCCGGGGTGCGGACCGTCATGCCCGCGGCGGTGAGCCGGTCGAGGATCCCGGAGACCGTGCCTGCCGAGACACCGAGCGCCTCGGCGAGCCGCTGCGGCGTCGACTCGCGGTCCACCTGCACGAGCGCCAGGGCCCGCAGCTGCTGCACCGTCAGGTCGGTCTCCAGCAGGGGGCGCAGCCGCGTGGCGAAGAACTCCTCGCCGAGGTCGTGGTGCAGGGTGGCGAGCTCGGCGACGAGCTGGTCGCGGGTCTGGTCGGTCACGGGCTGACCCTAACCGGGACTTCACCCGCTGAGAGCGGAGCGGAGCGCGCGCCGGCGTCGGCGTCGGAACCGAAGTTGCGAGGCGGGAACCCGGGCAGGATCCTTTGCGTTAGGCAAAATACTGCGCCGACGGAGTCGCGGACCCGGCGTAACCCCAGATCTGGAGGCAGTGTGTTTCGTCTTGCCCGAATGTCGCTCGCGAACCGTGCGCTCGTCGCACTCGCGACGATTGCCGTCTTTCTCGTCGGCATCTTCAGCATGGGGCAGCTCCGGCAGGAACTCATCCCGTCGATCAACGTGCCCATGGTCGCGGTCACCGCCGGCTACCCCGGCACCGCGCCGGAGATCGTCGCGGACCGGGTCACGGACCCCGTCGAGACGGCGGTCCAGGGCATCGACGGCGTCACGGGTGTGAGCTCGACCGTCTCGACAGGCGTCTCGGTGACCACCGTCGAGCTCGAGTACGGCACCGACATCGACGCGATCGAGCAGGAGGTGACCTCGGCGCTCGGCAGCATCCAGGGCCTCCCGGAGGACGTCGAGCCCGAGGTCATGGCCGGGTCCCTCGACGACCTGCCGGTGGTGCAGCTCGCGGTCTCCGGTGACGGCGACGAGCAGGAGCTGACCGACGCCATCGACTCCGTGCTGGTGCCCGAGCTGTCGGGGATCACCGAGGTCCGCGACGTGACGGTCACGGGCGCCACGGAGCAGCAGGTGGTGATCGACCCGGACGACGAGAAGCTCGCGGAGGCGGGCCTGACCGCAGCGCAGCTCTCGTCGGTCCTGCAGGAGAACGGGACCGTCACACCCGTCGGCGCAGTCACGCAGGACGGTGAGACGAACAGCGTCCAGGTGGGCACCTCCGTCGACTCCGTCAAGGAGCTCGAGAACCTGCCGCTGGTCCCTTCCGCGGGTTCGGCGGCGCCCTCGGCACCAGAGGCCGCGCAGGCGCCCGGAGCACCCACGGCTCCCGACGCCCCGACGGCGCCCGACGCCGCGGCGAGCCCCGCCGACGTCGTGCACCTCGGCGACGTCGCGGACGTGAGCGTGCAGGACGTGGAACCCACCTCCTACTCCCGCCTGGACGGTGAGCCGTCGCTCGCGATCGCCCTGACCAAGACGCCGGACGGCAACACGGTGGACGTGTCGCACGCGGTGCACGACGTGCTGGCCGACGTCGAGGACGAGCTGGCCGACGCCGGCGTGACGACGGCCGTCACGTTCGACCAGGCGCCGTTCATCGAGGAGTCGATCGAGGGCCTGACGACGGAGGGCGGCCTCGGCCTGCTCTTCGCGGTGCTCGTGATCCTGGTGTTCCTGGCGTCCCTGCGGGCCACGCTGGTCTCGGCGATCTCGATCCCGCTGTCGCTCGCGGTGACGTTCGCGGTCATGAACCTGACCGGCTACACGCTGAACATCCTCACGCTCGCGGCGATGACCATCTCGATCGGGCGCATCGTGGACGACTCGATCGTGGTGATCGAGAACATCAAGCGACACCTGTCGTACGGCGAGGATCGGGTGCACGGGATCATCACGGCGGTCCGCGAGGTGGGCACGGCCATCACCTCGTCGACGATCTGCACGGTGGCGGTGTTCGCGCCGATCGCCCTGGTGGGCGGCATGGCCGGCGAGCTGTTCCAGCCCTTCGCCGTCACCGTGGCGATCGCGATGGGCGCCTCCCTGGTCGTGGCGCTGGTCGTCGTACCGGTGCTGGCCTACTGGTTCATCAAGGTCCCGGCCTCGGCCGACGGCGGCGCCGCCCTGCGCGAGGCCGCCGAGCTCAAGGAGCGCCGCGGCGTCTGGCAGCGTGCCTACGTGCCGTCGCTGTCCGCGGCGCTGCGGCGCCCGGCCGTCACCCTGGGCGTCGCGATCGCGTTGCTCGCCGGCACGGTCGCGCTGGTGCCCCGGATGGAGACCAACTTCATCGGGGCGGCCGGCCAGGACACGCTCTCGGTGACGCAGGAGTTCGAGCCCGGTACGTCGCTCGCGGCCCAGGACGAGGCGGCCAAGGAGGTCGAGGAGGTCCTGGCCGACGTCGACGGCGTCGAGACGGTGCAGACCACCGTCGGCTCGGGCGACGGGATGGCCGCGGCGTTCGGCATGGGCGGTGGCGGCAGCAGCGCGTCGTTCGCGATGACGCTGGACGAGGACGCCGACGGCGAGGTCGTGCAGGACGACGTGAACGACGCGCTCGACGACGCCGCGCCCGACGGCGAGGTCACGGTGTCCGCGGGTGACGCCGGGTTCGCCAGCACGACCGTCGACCTGGTCGTCACGGCACCGGACGCCGAGGGGCTGGCCGACGCCGCGGGCGCCGTCGAGGACGCGGTGACGGACCTGGACGGTGTGGAGGACGTGACGAACAACCTCGCCGCCGAGCAGTCCAGCGTCCAGGTGACGGTGGACAGAGACGCGGCGGCGGAGGTCGGGCTGACGGAGTCGACGGTCTCCGGCATCCTGGCCGGCGCGATGAACGAGGCGAGCATCGGGACGATGGACCTGGACGGGTCGTCGCTCGATGTCGTGGTGGCCGGTGACCGGCCTGCCACGACCGCGGAGATCAAGAAGGTCGAGGTGCCGACGGCGGCGGGCATGGTCCCGCTGAGCGATCTGGTGACGGTCGAGGAGGTCTCGGCGCCCGCGGCGGTCACGCGGGTGGACGGCGAGCGCAGCGCCACCGTGGCGGTGACTCCCTCCGGGGATGACCTGGGTGCGCTGACCGTGACCCTGACGGAGGAGATCGACGGCCTCGACCTGCCGAGCGGTGCCGAGGTGACGATCGGTGGCGTCGCGTCCGACCAGGCTGACGCCTTCGCGGACCTGGGCCTGGCGCTGGTGGCGGCCATCCTCATCGTCTACCTGGTCATGGTGGCGACGTTCCGGAGCATCGCGCAGCCGCTGATCCTGCTGGTCTCGGTGCCGTTCGCGGCGACCGGCGCCCTGGGTGCGCTGCTGCTGACCGGCACGCCGCTCGACGTCGCGGCGCTGATCGGTGCGCTGATGCTGGTGGGCATCGTGGTGTCGAACGCGATCGTGCTGATCGACCTGATCAACCAGTACCGGGCCGACGGACGGCCGCTGGACGAGGCGGTCAAGGAGGGTGCGCGGCAGCGGCTGCGGCCCATCGTGATGACGGCCGCCGCGACGATCCTGGCCCTGACGCCGATGGCGTTCGGGCTGACCGGCGGCGGGGCGTTCATCTCGCAGCCGCTGGCCCTGGTGGTGATCGGCGGGCTCGTGTCCTCGACCCTGCTCACGCTGTACGTCGTGCCGGTGATCTACATGCTGTTCGAGCGGCGCTCGGGCGAGCGCACCCCCAAGCGCGCGGCACGTGCGGCGCGCCGGGCGGAGCGGGCGCAGGTCAAGGCCGCCGAGGCGGCGCGGTTCGCCGAGGAGCTGGCGGCACGGGGCGCGCGGTAGCCCGCCCGGGCGCCCGCCCTCAGAACGACTCAGCGCGCCGGTCGACCCACTGCTTGGCCTCGACCAGCCCATGGCCGGTCGCCTCGCGGTAGAGCTTGATCGCCTCGACGCGCCGGTCGGACCAGATGCACCGGTCGATCTCGGCCACCGTCACCGGGGCGAGGCCCTCCGCGGCCGGGCCCTCGATGCCGAGGTGCTTGATCACCATGTCGAGCTTGCGTTCGGTCCGTTCCGCGGTGCGCGCGGTCGAACGCAGGTTCCCGGTGATGGTGATCGTGCTGAGCAGCAGGATGACGATGGCCGCCGTCGCGATGAGGTCCATGCGCGAACCCTAGCGGCCGTGACCTGGCCGGCAGCGGACGTCGCCGGCTCCCCGCCATCGGGGCCTCTCTTGACCGAAATACTCCAGGGGGGTATATGGTTACCCGCATACGGCTACCCCCTAGGGGTAGCGATCGAGCGGAAGGAAGAGACGATGACGACGAGCGAGTACCAGGTGACCGGGATGACGTGCGGGCACTGCGAGACGGCGGTCCGTGGCGAGGTGGGCGGGCTCCCCGGTGTCGCGCACGTCGACGTCAGTGCCGCGACCGGCCGGCTCGTCGTCACGAGCGCTACCGCGCCGGACGACGCGGCGGTCCTGGCCGCGGTCGACGAGGCCGGGTACGAGGCGGTGCGCGTCCCGTGAACGCACCCCAGCGCCTGAGCGTCTACGGGGCGGGTCTCGTCGCGCTGTTCGTCGCGGCGTTCACCGTCGCGGGCCTGGTCGTGCCGAAGGCCGCCGTGGCCGCGTGGTCGACGACGGCGGAGGCGGACGACCCGGCCGCCATGGACATGGAGATGGGCGCGGCCCCGGACGCCGGTCCGCACGGCGGCGAGAGCGCGGCGGCCCCGGTGCGCGGGCTCGCCCTCGAACAGGACGGCCTGCTCCTGAACCCGGTGAGCGCTCCCGACCGGGTCGGCGAGGACGGGACTCTCTCGTTCTCGATCACCTCATCCGGCGGCGACGCCGTGACCGCGTTCGAGACCGAGCACGACAAGGAGCTGCACCTGATCGTGGTCCGTACCGACGGGGCCGGGTTCCGCCACGTGCACCCGAAGATGTCGGCCGACGGCGTCTGGTCGATCCCGTGGACCTGGGACGCGGCCGGCAGCTACCGCGTGCTCACCGACTTCGTCCCCGAGGCGACCGGCGAGAACGTGACGCTCAGCCGCACCGTCGACGTCGGCGGGCGGGTCTCGCCGGAGCCGCCGACCGTGGTCTCCACGAGCGACACCGTCGACGGGTACACCGCCACGCTCACGGGAGACCTGGGCACGTCCGGCGACTCCATGCTCACCGTGAAGGTCACGGAGGACGGCGAGCCCGTCACCACGCTGGAGCCGTACCTCGGCGCCTACGGGCACCTCGTCGCGCTGCGCGACGGTGACCTGGCCTACCTGCACGTGCACCCGGAGGGCGACGAGCCGGCGCCCGGTTCGGTGTCGGGCCCCGAGATCGGGTTCATGACCGAGGCCCCCACGCCCGGCCGTTACCTGCTGTACCTGGACTTCAAGGTCGACGGGGTCGTGCGCACCGCGCACTTCGTCCTGGACGCGACAGGGAGGGAATGATGTCCGACACCACATCCCGGACGGACGAGCCGGGAACGACCGTCGACCTCGAGATCGGTGGCATGACCTGCGCGTCGTGCGCCATGCGGATCGAGAAGAAGCTCAACCGCCTCGACGGGGTCAGCGCCAGCGTCAACTACGCCACCGAGAAGGCGAAGGTCACGGCGCCGGCGGGCTACGACCTGAGCGCCATCGTCGCGGAGGTGGAGAAGACCGGTTACACCGCGGCGCTCCCGGCGCCGAAGGACGCCCCGAAGGGCGGCGGCGACGCCCTCGACGCGCGGGACGTCGAGCTGCGCTCGCTGCGGAACCGGCTGATCACCTCGATCGTGCTGGCCGTGCCGGTGATCGCCCTGGCGATGGTGCCCGCGTGGCAGTTCACGTACTGGCAGTGGGCGTCGCTCGCGCTCGCCGCCCCGGTGATCGTGTGGGCGGCGTGGCCGTTCCACCAGGCCTCCTGGACCAACCTGCGGCACGGCGCGGCGACGATGGACACCCTCGTCTCGCTCGGTGTCTCGGCCGCGTTCCTCTGGTCCCTGTACGCGCTGTTCTTCGGCACGGCGGGGGAGCCGGGGATGACGCACGGGTTCGAGCTGACCATCGCGCCGTCCGACGGTGCGGCCAACATCTACCTCGAGGTGGCCGCGGGCGTCACGATGTTCGTGCTCGCCGGGCGCTACTTCGAGAAGCGGTCCAAGCGCCGGGCCGGCGCGGCGCTGCGGGCGCTGCTCGAGCTCGGCGCGAAGGACGTCGCCGTGCTGCGCGGCGGCACGGAGACCCGGATCCCGGTCGAGAGCCTCGCCGTCGGCGACGAGTTCGTCGTGCGGCCGGGCGAGAAGGTGGCCACGGACGGCGTCATCGTCGCCGGCTCGTCGGCGATCGACGCCTCGATGCTCACGGGGGAGTCCGTGCCCGTCGAGGTCGGGGCCGGCGACACCGTGGCCGGGGCGACCGTGAACTCGGGCGGCCGGCTGGTCGTCCGCGCCACCCAGGTCGGCTCGGGCACGCAGCTGGCGCGGATCGCGCAGCTCGTCGAGGACGCACAGTCCGGCAAGGCCGAGGTCCAGCGCCTCGCCGACCGGGTCTCCGGGATCTTCGTGCCTGTCGTCATCGCGATAGCCGTCGGGACCCTCGGCGTCTGGCTCGGCGGCGGGTTCCCCGCGACCGCCGCGCTGACGGCCGCCGTCGCGGTGCTGATCATCGCCTGCCCCTGCGCGCTCGGGCTGGCGACCCCCACCGCCCTCCTGGTCGGTACGGGACGAGGGGCCCAGCTCGGCATCCTGATCAAGGGGCCGGAGGTCCTGGAGTCCACCCGCAAGGTCGACACGGTCGTGCTCGACAAGACCGGCACCGTGACGACCGGCCGGATGACGCTCCTCGACGTCGTCCCGGACGCCGGCACCAGCCGCGACGAGCTGCTCCGCCTCGCGGGCGCCCTGGAGGACGCCTCCGAGCACCCCGTCGCGCAGGCGATCGCCAAGGGCGCCACCCAGCAGGTCGGCAGCCTGTCCGTCCCGGAGTCGTTCGAGAGCGTCCAGGGGCTGGGCGTGCAGGGGGTCGTCGACGGGCACGCCGTCGTCGTCGGCCGGGAGGCCCTGCTGGCCGACTGGTCGCAGTACCTGCCCACGCACCTGGCACAGGCTAAGGCTCAAGCCGAGGGTGAGGGTAAGACCGTCGTGGCGGTCGGCTGGGACGGCCAGGCGCGGGGCATCCTCGTGGTCGCCGACCAGGTCAAGCCGACCAGTGCCGCCGCCGTTGCGCAGCTCACCGCGCTCGGGCTCACGCCCGTGCTGCTCACGGGCGACAACCGGGCGGTGGCCGAGCAGGTCGCCGCCGAGGTGGGCATCACGCAGGTCATCGCCGAGGTGATGCCGCAGGACAAGGCGGACGTGATCGCCCGGCTGCAGGGCGAGGGCAAGATCGTCGCGATGGTCGGCGACGGCGTGAACGACGCGCCCGCCCTGGCACAGGCCGACCTCGGCCTCGCGATGGGCACCGGCACCGACGCGGCGATCGAGGCGGCCGACATCACCCTGGTGCGCGGAGATCTCCGCTCCGCGGCCGACGCGATCCGGCTCTCCCGCCGCACCCTGCGCACGATCAGGACGAACTTGTTCTGGGCCTTCGGGTACAACGTCGCCGCGATCCCGCTGGCCGCGCTCGGCCTCCTCAACCCCATGCTCGCCGGCGCGGCGATGGCGTTCTCCAGCGTCTTCGTCGTCGGCAACAGCCTCCGCCTGCGCTCGTTCGCGAGCCGTGCGGCGGCCCCCCGCGTCCCCGCGGTGTCCCGGCCGGAGGCCCGGACGCTGCAGGACGCCTGACCACCCCATCAACGAAGGGACCCACCATGGGACACGACCACGACGAGCACCAGCACGGCGACCACGACCCCGGCCACGCCGAGCAGGCCGACGGCGGCCACTGTGGCGGCCACGCGCACTCGGCCGTGCCGAGCCACCACGGCATCAACCTGCTCGGCCCGTCGGCCGAGGAGCTCGCGGAGTGCCCGGTGATGCGCGGGAGCACCGTCGTCAAGGCCGACGCCGAGGCCAAGGGGCTGTTCCGCGACTACGCGGGCCAGCGCTACTGGTTCTGCTGCGCGGGGTGCGAGGCGCCGTTCGACGCCGACCCCTCGAAATACGCGGCAGCGGTCTGACCTGAGGTGACACCATGGGAGCCATGACCGAAACAGGATCCCCTGGCGCCCTCGACGCGACCGGGGAGGGTGACGCACATGCCACCCATGGGTACATCACCGACAAGGCCAACTACCTCGCCCGGCTCAAGCGCATCGAGGGGCAGGCCCGCGGGATCCACCGGATGGTCGACGAGGAGCAGTACTGCATCGACATCCTCACGCAGGTGTCCGCCCTGACCAAGGCGTTGGAGAGCGTCGCGCTGGGTCTGCTGGACGACCACCTCAAGCACTGCGTGGTCGACGCCGCCCGAGCCGGGGGCCCCGAGGCGGACGCCAAGGTGAAGGAGGCCTCCGACGCGATAGCGCGGCTGGTCCGCTCCTGAGCTCGGGAGGCGAGGCCGCCCGATGTGGTCGGTAGAACGTCAGAAGGTCGGCACCCCGGGGCATCGACGGGATCGAGGCGACCCGCCGCATCGCGGAGGACCCCGATCTCGTCG
>NZ_JBEZZF010000031.1:0-61431 GCF_040639055.1 Promicromonospora sp. NPDC023987
CTCGGCGCGCACCGGCTGGCACAGCGAGCGCCTGGTCCCCGCGATCGAGCGGTCGCTCGCCTCCTGGGACCGGCGGGTCCCGACGGGCAAGCTCACCGCCTCGGGGTCGTGCGCCGCGAGCGCGCGCCAGATGGCCTCGTGCTCGTCGTGCGTGCGCTCCTCGATCCCCTCGGTGTGCAGCACCCGCCACAGGCGCGCCCGGACCGTGCGGCCGGCGAACGACTCGATGAGCGCCTCCAGCACCGGGTTGCCGGTGTGCGCCGCGATGACGCGGTGGAACGCGATGTCGATCTCGATGAACTTGTCGTGGTCCACGGGCGTGGTGCGCAGGACGTCGGCGACCTGGTCCAGGATCGCCCGCGCCTCGGCGACTGCGCCGTCGGGCATCCGGCGCGCGGCGAGCCCGGCGGCCTCCGTCTCGAGCACGCGGCGGACGCTGTGGAACGCGGGCATGGCGCCGTCGTCCTGCAGGTCGAGGACCAGCGCCATGGGAGAGAGCAGGCGGCCGGGATCGAGGCTGGTCACGTACGTGCCGTCGCCCTGGCGGGTGTGCACGACGCCGAGGATCGACAGCGCGCGAACGCCCTCCCGGAGCGAGCCGCGGGAGACCTGGAGCGTGTCGGCCAGGTCCTTCTCGACCGGCAGCCGGTCGCCGGGGCGGAGCCGTCCGTCGAGGATCATCCTGCGGATGCCGTCGACGACCTCGTCAGTGCGGGACATGGTCGGAAGTATCGCGCACAGCGGCATCGCGCACCCAGTACGTGCCGTGCGGGAACCGGAACCGGTCCAGGGACTCCTCGTACAGCTGCGTGGAGTAACCCGGCCGGGACGGCAGCACGTACGCGGTGCCCGCGCCCCGGTCCGCGACGAGGCACGGGTCGGTGAAGTGCTCGTGCAGGTGGTCCACGTACTCGGTCACCCGGCCGTCGAGGTCGCCGCCGATCGCCACGTAGTCGAGCACGGAGACGTGCTGCACCATCTCGCACAGTCCGACGCCGCCCGCGTGCGGGCACACCGGGACGCCGAACTTCGCCGCGAGCAGCAGGACGGCGACTATCTCGTTGATGCTCGCGAGCCGCCCGGTGTCGAGCTGGCAGTAGTCGATGGCGTCCGCCTGGAAGAGCTGCTTGAACATCACGCGGTTGTGGCAGTGCTCGCCCGTCGCCACCCCGACCGGCGCGACGGCGCGGCGGATGGCGGCGTGCCCGAGGATGTCGTCGGGCGACGTGGGCTCCTCGATCCACAGCGGGTCGAACCGGGCCAGCACCCCCATCCACTCGATCGCCTGCGGCACGTCCCAGACCTGGTTGGCGTCGATCATCAGCGCGCGGTCGGGGCCCAGCACCTCGCGTGCGATCGTCAGCCGGCGGAGGTCCTCGGTGAGACTGGCCCCGACCTTGAGCTTGACGTGCTGGTACCCGGCGTCGACGGCCTCCTGGCACAGCCGCCGCAGCTTGTCGTCGCTGTAGCCGAGCCAGCCGGCCGACGTCGTGTACACGGGGTAGCCGGTGCGCTCCAGGTGGGCGAGGCGCTCCTGCCTGGTGGGCTCGCGTTCCCGGAGCATTTCCAGCGCCTCGTCACGGGTCAGAGCGTCGGAGAGGTAGCGCAGGTCTGCGATCTCGACCAGCTCCTCCGGCGTCATGTCGACCAGCAGGCGCCACAGCGGCTTGCCCGCGCGGCGCGCGACCAGGTCCCAGGCTGCGTTGAGCACCGCGGCCAGAGACAGGTGCACCACGCCCTTCTCGGGCCCGAGCCAGCGCAGCTGGCTGTCGGACGTCAGGTCCCGGTAGACGGCGCCCATGTCCGCGGCGAGCTCGTCGACGTCCCGGCCCACGAGCGCGGCTGCCTGCTGGCGCGCGGCCTCGGCAACGATGTCGTTGCCCCGGCCGATCGTGAACGTCAGGCCGTAGCCGCTCAGGAGTGCGCCGCCGGGGTCGTCCGGGTCGGGGACGTCCGTCTCCAGGACGACATAGGCCGCCGAGTAGTCGGCGTCCTTGTTCATCGCATCGGAGCCGTCGGCCGTCACCGACGTCGGGAACCGCACGTCCTCGACGCGGACACCTCTGATCGTGGCCATGCCCGCTCCCTCGCAAACATCAGATGAACTTCCAGCAATCTACGGATGGGTGGGGCCAGGGTCAAGGCTGGAGGGTGCGGAGCGGAGGATTGATTTGACCAATGTGGGCTGGGGCTGGTTGCTTCGGTCCCATGCACGGTTCCGGGAATGACTTCGGTCGGTTGGGATGAGATCGGTCAGTCAACCGACCGGTCTCATCCCATCCGACCGATCTCATTGCGACCGACCGCAGGTCTCCCGCGCCGCCAGCCGTCAGACCAGCACCTCGCCGTCGCGCGCGACGACCCGTCCGCCCGCGACCACGAGCGCCCGGCGTGGGGCACGGACGACGGCGTCCGGCACGTTCTCGGCGTCGACGAGCACGACGTCGGCCGGAGCGCCCACCACCAGGTCGTGCACGGGCCGCCCCACGAATCGGCCGGCGTCCGCCGAGGCGATCCGGGCCGCGGTGACCAGGTCCTCGTCGTACCGAAATCCTGACAGGCGGGCGAGCTGCGTGGTCAGCGCCAGCAGGTCGCCGGTGCCGTACGGGGACCACAGGTCGCGGATGCCATCGGTGCCGAGTCCGACGGCGACCCCGGCGTCGCGCAGCGCGTGCAGCGGCAGGGGTGCCGCGCCGATCGGCGCCACGGTGGTCATGGTGATCCCCGCCTCACCCATCGCGGCGACGAGCTCGGCCTGGCGCGCGGCAGCCAGCTGGCCGACGGCGAAGCCGTGCGCCACGTTGACCTTTCCCTGGAGGCCGGCGCGCAGCGTCCGGTCGATGATCAGCTCGATCTGGAAGGCTCCGAGGTCGCCGCCGTCGTGCAGATGGACGTCGATCCCGACGCCGCGCCGCTCCGCGATCGCGAACAGGCCGTCGAGCTGGCCCACCGGGTCGCGGTCGATGGAGGCGGGGTCGAGGCCGCCGACGTGCTCGGCGCCCGCCACGGCGGCGGCGTCGAGCAGCTCGAGCACGCCCGGTCGGCGCAGCACGCCGTCCTGCGGAAACGCCACGATCTGAGCCGTCACGGCGCCGCCCAGCGCTGCGACCGCCTCGCGCACCGCCTCGATGCCGCGCAGCCCGACGCCGAGGTCGACGTCGACGTGCGTGCGGACGGCGGTGGTGCCGGTACGGACCGACTCACGCAGGACGGCGAGCGTCACGTCGACGCCGGGGATGCCGAGCTCGCCGCGGTGCGCCCGCTCGTGCGCGATGCGGCCCTGCACGCCGCCCTCTCCGCCGTAGCTCACCCACGGCTTGCCCCACCACGACTTGTCCACGTGGGCGTGCGCGTTGACCAGGCCGGGCAGCGCGAGCAGCCCGCCGCCATCGATGACGGCGCCGGCACCGCCGTCGGTAGCCGGAGCGGCTGAAGCAGCTGAAGCAGCTGAAGCAGCCGAAGCGTGCGGGACGATCGCCGCGATCAGGCCGTCCACGACGTGCAGATCGCTGCGCTCGCCGCCCCAGGGACGTACGTCGCGCAGGACGGTGACGGTGGACGTGCCGGGGCCGGGAGAGCGCATGCCGAAAATCGTAGGCGGTCTGTCGCTACCCGCGGCGCTTGCGGTCGGCCTTGCCGGTCCAGTGGCCTACCCAGATCGCGCCGAGCAGCGCCAGCACGCCGATGAGGACCGGCGCGGCCGCCAGCGGCGCGACGGCGGCCACCGCCGAGACGAGCAGGGGCCCGCCGGTGTTGCCGATGTCGCCGCACAGCCGCCAGCCGCCAAGGAACTGCGCACGGCCCACCTGCGGCGCGGCGTCGGCGCCGAGGGTCATCACGATCCCCGAGCCGAGCCCGTTACCGAGGGCGATCACCGCCATCACCAGGCCGACGCCGAGCGCGGAGTCGGTCAGCGGGAGCAGCAGGCAGCCGACGCCGACCGCGAGGACCACCGGCACGGCCACGACCTGCCTGCCGCGGGTGTCCAGCAGCCAGCCGCCCGGCAGGGTGAGCGCGATGTCGATGGTCGCGGCGACCGCGAACAGCAGCGAGACCACCGCCGCGGAGATGTGGACGTGATCGGCCCACAGCGGCAGCAGACCGGTGCGCACCGACCGGGAGGCGCCGATGATGATGACCGCCACGCCGAGGGTGAGCAGCGTGCGCCGGTGCTCCCACAGGACCGAGTGCACCGGGAGCGGGGTGGTGCTGCGCGCCACGCGCCCGAAGTCCGGCATCCGGGTCACGATCAGCGCCGAGGCGAGCGACGCGCACGCCGCGAGCACGAACACGGAGCGGACCCCGAGCAGGTGGATCAGCAGCGCACCCAGCAGCGGGCCGATCAGGACCCCGAGACGCATCGAACCGCCCAGCAGCGCCATCCCGCGCGCACGGTGGCTGATCGGCACCGCGTCGATCAGGAACCCCTGCCGGGCCAGCAGGAAGGCCGTCCAGCTCATCCCGCTGACGAAGACGCACACGCACAGCAGCCAGATCGAGGGCACCAGGAAGGCGGCCAGCATCGCCACCGCGTCGACGAGCCCGGCGATCACGAGGGTGCGACGCTCGCCGAGCCGCGCCACCAGCGCGCCCGACGGGAGGGAGTTGGCCAGCTGCCCGATCCCCAGGAGCGCGACCACGAACGCGGCGAGGGCCGTGCCCGCCCCGAGGTTGGCCGCGTGGATCACCAGGATCGGCAGAACGGCGCCGTGGCCGATCGAGCTGACGACGGACGGCAGGTAGGCGACGACGGCGATGTCGCGGAAGCGGAACGCCGGATCGTCAGCTGGGTCGCCCGTCCCGGTCACGCCATCATCCTGCCAGATAGTTAGCCGCGGCAACGACCTGGGCTACCGTGCTGGGCGTTGACGCGCCCGACCACCTCCGCTAGTGTCCCGTTCATCGACACAGCGGTCCCGATCAGTGGGACTGCGCACAATGGGGTGGAGATGTGGAGATGAGTACGCTCACGCGCCGCGCAGTGCTGCGGGCGATCGGGACAGCGGGGATCGCCGGCGTCGCGGCCACGATCGCCGGCTGCGCACCGACGATCGGGACGGGACGGCTCCCACGAATCGCCGCCGCCTATGACGGGCCGCCGATCAGGCTGCGGTTCTGGAACGGGCTCACCGGCGGCGACGGTCCGGTCATGCGGACGCTGATCGCCGAGTTCACGCGCGAGCACCCGAACATCGGCATCGACATGTACGCCTTGCCGTGGACGGACTTCTACCAGAAGTTCCCCGCCGCGGTCACCAGCGGTCTGGCGCCGGACTTCGCCCTCATGCACAACTTCCAGGTGGCCACGAACGCCGCGCGGAAGGTGATCATGCCCGTCGACGAGGTCCTCGACACCGTCGGCCTCGTGGAGGACGAGTACCTGCCGGTCGTCTGGGGTTCCGGCGTCTACCGCGGTCAGCGCTGGTCGCTGCCGCTGGACATGTGGCCGGACTCGCTGTTCTACAACCGCCGGGTGCTGGAGCAGGCAGGGCTGGACCCGGACGCGCCGCCGGCCGACCGCACCGGGTACGAGCAGGCGCTGGACGCGATCGCGTCCACCGGGATCCGCGGCCACTGGCTCCCCGCCGTCGACCCGCAGGGGGTCGGGCGTGGCTTCGACTCGCTCCTGTGGCAGTTCGGCGGCGAGCACTATGACAGCGCTGGCAGGGCCGCGACGTTCGCCGGCGAGGCAGGTGTCGAGGCGCTCGCATGGCAGCAGTCCCTCGTCCACAACGGCTGGAGTCCCCGGAGCGTCAGCGGCTCCGACGCCAGCATCGCGTTCAAGAACGACCAGAACGCGTTCCTCTGGGGTGGTCCCGGCGCCCTCATCAACGACCTCGGGTCGGTCGACGGGCTCGACTGGGACGTCGCTCCGCTCCCGCGGATCGGCGGCCGGCGCGCGGCGTTCTCGGGCTCGCACCAGTTCGTGGTCTCGCGCCAGCCGAGCTTCGACGCCGACCGGCTCGCCGCCGTCGTGACCTTCCTCGGATGGATCCTCGCGAACTCGATCGGCTGGGCGACGGCGGGCCCCGTGCCCGCCCGGCTGCCGATCCTCGAGTCCCCGGAGCTGGCGGACCTGCCCGCCCAGGCGAACGTCGCCGCGGGCGTCGAGCACATCAGGTTCTACCCGCTGGTGCCGGGTATCGCGGAGGTCCAGACGACCATCCTGTACCCCGCGATCGGCGACGCGCTGCTCTCGCTCGGCGACCCGCGCAGCGCGCTGGACACCGCGACGACCCAGGCGTCCTTCCTGCTCCAGGAGAACGCCGAGAAGTACGGGAGGGCCTGACATGACCACCATCGCCTCGCCGCGCGACCGCACGGACCGTCCAGGCGGTCCCCGGCGCTCCGCCGGGGACATGCCACGCCGCTCCACGGCACGCTCGCCCCACCAGCCCCGACCCTGGACGCCGTACCTCTTCCTCGCGCCGTTCCTGCTGATCTTCGGGACGTTCGTCCTGGCACCCGCCGTCTCCGGGATCTGGATGAGCCTGCACAACTGGGACTTCTTCCTGCCCGACCGGCCCTTCGTCGGGCTGCAGAACTATGTCGACCTGTTCACGCCCGACGCGCTCGTCGCGCAGCAGTTCTGGGAGAGCATGCGAGCGACCGGCCTGTTCGTGCTGCTCTCGGTCCCCTTGCTGATGGCGATCCCGCTCGGCCTCGCGCTCCTGCTCAACCAGCGGTTCCGCGGGCGCACCTTCTTCCGGGCGGTGTTCTTCGCGCCCTACGTGCTGGGCGTCAGCGTGGTCGGCCTGCTCTGGCAGTACCTCCTCAACGGCAACACCGGTCTGGTGAACGGCTACCTGGCGCAGCTCGGCATCGCCGAGGCCGTGCCGTGGCTGACCGCGACGCCGTGGGTCTGGGTGTCGCTCGTCGGCGTCACGGTCTGGTGGACGATGGGCTTCAACTCCGTGGTCTATCTCGCAGGGCTGCAGAACGTCGACGAGGCGCTCTACGACGCGGCCAAGGTCGACGGCGCGGGCCGCTGGGCCCAGTTCGTGCACGTCACCATCCCGCAGCTGCGCCCGGTGCTCCTCTTCGTCCTCACGATGACGGTGCTCGCCTCGGCCAACATGTTCGGCCAGTCGTACCTGCTCACCTCTGGCAACCCGTCGAACGAGACGCGCACGGCGATCATGTTCATCGCCGAGGTCGGCCTGGAGCAGTTCCGCATGGGCCTCGCCGCCGCGATGAGCTATCTGCTCGCCCTGCTGCTGATCGTCGTCAGCGCACTGAACTTCCTGTTCCTGCGACAGAAGGAGAGCTGAGATGGCAACGACCATCGACCGGACCGGCAGCGCTGCCCGGCCAGTGGCAACCCGGCCGGTCACGGCTCGGAGCGGTCAGGCAGCGGGCGGCCGCGGCGTCGTCGGAACCCTGCTGCTCTACGCCATGCTGCTCATCCTGTCCGTCATCATCCTGGCCCCGCTGCTGTGGATGCTGTCGACGTCGTTCAAGACCACCGGCGATGCCACGGCCCTCCCGCCGCAGTGGATACCGCCGACGCCGTCCCTCGAGGGGTACACCAAGCTGTTCGCCGACGCGCAGGCGCCCCTGCTGCGGTGGCTCGGGAACTCGGTGCTCGTCGGGGTGCTGCACACCGCGCTCGTGCTCGTCACCGCGTCGATGGCGGCCTACCCGCTGGCCCGGATGCGGTTCCCGGGCAGGCGAGTCGTGTTCGCGCTGATCATCGCCACGCTGTTCGTCCCGGGATTCGTCTTCCTCATGCCGAACTACCTGATCGTCGACGGCCTCGGCTGGCTCGACAGCCTCTGGGCGCTCGTCGTCCCGGGCGCGGCGAGCGCGTTCGGCGTCTTCTTCCTCACGCAGTTCTTCGCGAGTCTTCCCGCGGAGCTCGAGGAGGCGGCGCTCATCGACGGCGCGAACCGCTGGCAGATCTTCTTCCGCGTCGTGCTGCCGCTCTCCAGGGCGCCGCTCGCGACCCTCGGGCTCCTGTCGTTCCTCGCCAGCTGGAACGACTTCCTCTGGCCGTTGTACGTGCTGTTCAACCCGTCGCAGCTGACCCTGCCCGCCGGCCTGGCGACGCTGCGCGGCGCCTACGCCACCGACTTCCCCGCCGTCATGGCCGGCGCGGCGATCGCGAGCATCCCCGTGCTGATCCTGTTCGCCTTCGTGCAGCGCTTCGTGATCTCCGGCGTCGCCCGGTCGGGCCTCAAGGGATGAGCGGCGCCAGGAGAGAATGGCCCCGTGAATGACACGAGCACCCGGACCTCCGCCGACGGTGGGACCGTCGGCACCCTCGCACGTGGCCTCGACATCGTGGAATGGGTCGCCGCGACGCCGAGCGCGACCGTCCAGCGGCTCGCGGCCGACCTCGGTCTCAGCCGCAGCGCGGCCTACCGCATCGTCGGCATGCTCAGGGAGCGTGGTTACGTGGTGGGCGAGACCGAGCTGCGTCTCGGCCCGGTCATCATGCGGCTCGGCCTCCAGACGCTGCACGGCCTCGACATCTACGCCGTCGGGCCCGAGCCGCTGCGGGAGCTGGTCCGGCAGACCGAGGAGACGGCGTTCATCGCCGTCTTCGACGACGACCAGATGTGCTACGTCATGCAGGAGGAGGGGCCGCAGGTGGTGAAGGTGGTCTCCAAGCTCGGCAGCCGGGCACCCGTGCACGCGTCGGGCCTCGGCAAGGCCTACCTGTCGGCGCTGTCGGACGCCGCGGCCGGGTCGGTCATCGAGCGCATCCCGCTGACGGGCTACACCGCGACGACCTTCACCAGCGCACCCGCGCTGCACGCGGAGCTCGACCGCATCCGTGAGCAGGGCTGGGCCCTCGACGACGCCGAGCGCGAGCCGGGGGTCCGCTGCATCGCCGCGCCGATCCGTGGCGCCGACGGCAGCCCGGTCGCCGCGATCAGCACTGCCGGGCCGCGCGACCGGATCGTCGCCGCCCAGCCCACGATCGTCGCGGCGGTGCGCCGCACCGCCGACCGCATCTCCGTCGCGCTCGGCGCGGCGCCTTCTCCCGACCGGCTCTCTCCCGACACTTGATTGGACCCCATGGGCACCTCCGACCCTCGCATCCGTTCCGTCCGGCTCGCTCGCCTCGACACGCGCTACCCACGGACGGTGGGCCGCAACGCTCGGCTCGGCAGCCACGGCGACGGCCCCGACTCGCACGTCGCGGTGCTGGTGACCGACGACGGCCGCACGGGGTGGGGCCTGTTCGAGGGCCCGCCGGGCGACGTCGGCCGGGTGGAGGGCCGCCAGCTCTCCGAGCTGATCGACGCGGGCACCGGCGTGCTCGACGACGCGGACCGCTGGCTCGACATCGCCCTGCACGACCTGCTCGGCGTGGTGTTCGACGCTCCGGTGCACGCGCTGCTCGGCGGGCACGGCTCGGTGGACGTCCCGCTCTACGACGGCGCGATCTACTTCGACGACCTCGATCCGCAGGACGCGCCGCGCGGGATCGAGGTGCTGCTCCAGGAGTGCCGCGCCGACGCCGCTCTGGGCTACCGCGACTTCAAGCTCAAGATCGGCCGGGGCAACCGCTGGCTGCCCCGCGACCTGGGCGACGTGCGCGACATCGAGGTGACCCGTGCGGTCCGCGCCGCCTTCCCGGACGCCCGGATCCTCGTCGACGCGAACGACGGGTACGACCTCGACGGATTCGTCACGTACCTCGAGGCGGTCGCCGACGTCGGCCTGTTCTGGGTCGAGGAGCCGTTCCTCGACGACGCCGGCGACCTCGCCGCGCTCCGCGCGTGGCTCGACGCGAAGTCCCCGGAGACCCGGATCGCGGAGGGGGAGACGTCGCCGGACGTCGGCGCGCTGCTGCCCGTCGCGGCGGCCGGGTCCATCGACGTGCTGCTGATGGACGTGATGTCGTACGGCCTCACCGCGTGGCGACGGCTGATGCCGGATCTCGCCGCGGCAGGCGTCCAGGGCTCGCCGCACGCGTGGGGACGGCCGCTGAAGACCCGGTACGCGGCGCACCTCGCGGCGGGACTCGGCAACGTCGAGGTCGTCGAGGGTGTGCCGGGCGACGTCGCCGGTGTCGACCCCCGGCTGCTCCGCCCGGTGGACGGTGTGCTGCGCCTCGACGGCGCGCCGGGCTTCGGCGTCCCGCTGCCCGACGAGGCACACCTGCGGCAGATCGGCTGATGACGGCGACGAACCCGGTGTAGGACCTACGTCCCGGACGCAGCCGGCGGCCCGGCCCGGCCGGTCGACTCCCGCCAGACGATGTGCTGGAGGGAATCCCCCTGCGGCGGCGGCTCCTCGCCGCGCAGCGCCGCGACGAGGAGCCGCATGGCGTGCCTCCCCGCCGCCCGGAAGTCGACGTCGACGGTCGTGAGCGTCGGCATGGTGTAGGCACCGAACCGGGCGTTGTCCCAGCCGGTCACCACGACGTCCCCCGGCACGGACCACCCGCGCTCGGCGGCACCGCGCAGGACGCCGATGGCCAGGTCGTCGTTGGCCGCGATCACCGCGACGGGCGGCGCGTCGTCGGGCAGGGCCAGGACGGCCTGCCGACCGGTCTCCGGCGGCCACTCCCCGCCTAGCACGCCGAGCGACTCGGCGCCGAGCCGCTTGACCGTTGCGAGGTACGTGTCATGGCGGGCGCGCGCGGACGAGAACCCCTGCGGCCCCGCGACGTGCACGAACCGGCGGTGACCCGCCGCGACGAGCGCGCGGACGAACACCTCGATCAGGCCGGCGTCGGCCAGCTCGCCGACGCTCCGCATCTGCTCGTCAAATGCCGTCGCGGCCAGGACCGGAGGAGCGTCCCGGCCGTCCGACAGGGCTGAGCCGAGCACCGGGACGAACGTCAGGATGCCCTCGTACTGCCCGCCGGCGGCCAGCTCGAGCACGCGCTCGGTCCGGTCCTCCACGGTGCCCTCGACGCTGTGGGTCTCCATGACGTAGCCGGCTTCGTTCGCGACGTGGCTCGCGCCGCTGAGCATGCGCATCTGGTTGTCGAACGCGACCCCCATGATCACGGCAAGACGTCCGGACCGGCGGGTGCGCATCGACCGTGCCGCGAGGTTCGGGCGGTAGCCGATCGAGTCGGCGACCTTCAGGACGTGTTCGCGGGTCGCGGGGGAGATCGCGCCCTTTCCGGTCAGGACGTAGGACACCGTCGTCTGTGAGACGCCGGCGATGCGCGCGACGTCACGGCTCGTTGGCGGTAGTGACACGCTCATATTCTCCATCCTCTTGACAGTGGTCCCGGGCAGGCCCAACCATAGTGACACGTATCACCAGTGACACGTATCACCGGCCCGGATGCGGGCCTCGACCCTCAAGGAGGAGGTGTCCATGTCTGTCGTCGAGCTGCAACGGCTGGCGCGCAGGTCCCCGCAGGCCAGGCCGGACAACAAGGCGGCACTCGCGTTCCTCGGACCATGGGTGCTCGGCGCGCTCGTGCTCACTCTCGGCCCGATCCTCGCGTCCCTGTACCTGGCATTCACCGACTACAACCTGCTGCAGAACGCCAACTGGATCGGCCTCGCCAACTTCGAGCGCATGCTCACCGACACCCGGCTGCACCAGTCGTTGGTGGTCACGTTCGTCTATGTGCTCGTCGGGGTGCCGGGCCAGCTCCTGGTGGCGCTCGTGCTCGCGCTGCTGCTCGACCGTGGGCTACGTGGCCGGGCGATCTACCGGTCGGCCTTCTACCTGCCCAGCCTGCTCGGCGCCTCCGTGGCCATCGCGGTGCTGTGGCGTCTGGTGTTCGGGGGCGACGGGCTCGTCAACGCGATGCTCGGCCTCGTCGGCATCCACACCACCACGAGCTGGATCGGCAGTCCCGACACGGCGCTGGGAACGATCATCCTGCTGCACATCTGGACCTTCGGGTCACCGATGGTGATCTTCCTGGCCGGCCTGCGGCAGATCCCGGTCGAGCTCTACGAGGCCGCCGCGACGGACGGCGCAGGACCGTGGCGAAGGTTCGGCGCGATCACGCTCCCGCTGCTGACGCCGATCATCTTCTTCAACCTCGTCCTGGCGACCATCAACTCGTTCTCGTCCTTCACCCAGGCGTTCATCGTCTCGGGTGGTACCGGTGGGCCGTCCGACTCGCTGCTCTTCTACACGCTCTACCTCTACCAGGAAGGCTTCTCGTCCTTCCGCATGGGCTACGCGTCGGCACTCGCCTGGCTGCTCGTCCTGATCATCGGCGTGTTCACCGTCATCAACTTCTGGCTCTCGAAGTACTGGGTGCACTATGAAAACTGAGTCCACGACCCGACCCGTGCCGCACCAGCCCGCCAGCACCGTACGGCCGACGTCCGGAGGGTCGCCGGGCGCCGCTCGCCGACGCCCGGAGAGCCGACGGTTCCGGCAGGTGCTCCGCAGGGTCGTCAAGCACGCCCTGCTCGTCCTGGGCGTCATCACCACCCTGTACCCGGTGCTGTGGATGGTGGTGAGCTCGCTGCGGCCGGACGGCGAGATCTTCGGCAACCCGTCGCTGCTGCTGACGACGTTCCACGTCGAGAACTACGTCTACGGCTGGACGGCACTGGGCAGGCCCTTCAGCCTGTACCTGCTCAACTCGGCCCTCGTGGTGATCGGCTCGATCATCGGCAACCTCGTGAGCTGCTCGATGGCGGCCTACGCGTTCGCTCGCCTGCGGTTCCGGTTCCAGGGACCGGCGTTCGCCTACATGCTCGTCACGATCATGCTGCCCGTGCACGTCGTGATCGTGCCGCAGTACATCCTGTGGGCGCAGGTGGGGCTCGTGAACTCCTTCTGGCCGCTCATCGTCCCCAAGCTGCTGGCCACCGACGCGTTCTTCATCTTCCTCATGGTCCAGTTCATCCGGGGGCTGCCCCGCGAGCTCGACGAGGCCGCCCGCATCGACGGAGCAGGACACGGCCGGATCTTCTTCCTGATCATCCTGCCGCTGATGAAGCCGGCCCTGGCCACCACTGCGATCTTCACGTTCATCTGGACGTGGAACGACTTCTTCTCCCAGCTCATCTACCTGACCGACCCGCAGAAGTACACGGTCCCGATCGCGCTGCGCTCTTTCATCGACGCGCAGTCGAGCTCGTCGTTCGGCGGGATGTTCGCGATGAGCGTCGTCGCCATCGTGCCCCTCGTCCTCGCCTTCGCCCTCGGCCAGAAGTACCTGGTGCAGGGCATCGCCACCACGGGGCTCAAATGAGCCCCCGCACGAGAAGGAGCCCGCTATGAACCGGATCCGCCGGACCGCCGTCGGCACCGTCGCCGCGGCCATGACGCTCACGCTCGCCGCGTGCGGCGTCGCACAGCCACAAGGATCGACCGAGCTCGCCGACGAGCCCGTCACCCTCCGCGTCACGTGGTGGGGCGGCGATACGCGCCATGCCCGCACCCAGGAGGTCTTCGACCTCTTCGAGGAGAAGCACCCCACCATCACCATCGAACCGGAGTTCTCCGACTGGACCGGCTACTGGGAGAAGCTCGCCACCGCCACGGCCGGCGGCAACGCGGCCGACGTCATCCAGATGGACCAGCTCTACCTGGCCTCGTACGCCTCGCGCGGCAGCCTCGTCGACCTCGGCTCCCTGTCCCAGCTCGACACGTCGGGCCTGGAACAGCCGGTGCTGGACATGGGCGCGTGGAACGACGCCCTCTACGGGATGCCGATCTCGACCACCTCGACCGGCCTGCTGGTGAACACCGACCTGATCGAGGAGATCGGCGTCCCGCTGCCCGACACCTCCACCTGGGACTGGAAGGAGTTCGAGGCATGGGCCAACAAGGTCACCGAGAAGTCGTCGGGTGACACCTTCGGCACCGGCATCATCAACAACGAGTTCGGCCTGCAGCTCTTCGCCCGCCAGCACGACGACCAGCTGTTCTCCGCGGACGACATAGTGATCCAGCCCGAGACGCTGGCCGCCTTCTTCCAGCTCGCGCTCGACTGGACGTCAGGCGGTGCCGCCGCTCCGGCGTCGAGCCAGGCAGAGTCCACCGGCCTGGCGCTCGACCAGACACCGTTCGCGACCGGAGAGACCGCGGCGATCTTCACGCCCTCGACCATGATCACCGCGTACGCGGCGGCCAGCGGGGCCGAGCTCGAGCTGGTGCAGCTGCCGACCCCCGACGAGGACACGACGAACTACGACTACTTCAAGCCCGGGATGTACTGGTCGGTGTCGTCCAAGTCCGAGCATCCCGCTGAGGCCGCGCTGCTCGTCGACTTCCTGGTCAACGACCCCGAGGCGGCCAAGATCATCGGCACGGAGCGGGGCATCCCGGCCAACGCGCAGACGCTCGAGTCGCTCGGCCAGGACCTCACGCCCGAGGAGCGCAAGGCTGCCGACTTCGCCGAGCAGCGAAAGCCGCACCTGGGCGAGGCACCCGCGATCGTCCCGAACGGCGCCTCGGACATCGACACGATCCTGCAGCGCTACCTGCAGGAGGTCATGTTCGAGGAGCGGACACCACTGGACGCGGCCGACGCGATGATCGCCGAGGTCCAGAGCTCGACCGAAGCAGCCAAGTGACCGGAGGAAATGTGCTCAAGATCGGCATCATCGGGACCGGCGGGATCGCCCGCACCCACATCGACGGCTACCGGAGGTTTCCGGCCGAGTGCGAGATCGTCGCCCTGTGCGACATCGCGCCCGGCAAGGCCGACACCGTGCGCGCCGAGCTCGGCCTGTCGTCCGCGCGGGCCTACGAGCGGGCCGAGGACCTGCTCGCGGCCGAGGACCTGGATCTCGTCAGCATCGCGACGCCGCCGTCGACGCATGCGGAGCTCACGATCGCCGCCCTGCGGGCCGGCGTCGACGTGCTGGTCGAGAAGCCGATGGCACCGTCGCTCGAGGAGTGCGACGCGATGATCGCTGCCGCCGCCGAGAACGACCGGATCCTGTCCGTCGTCGCGCAGAACCGCTTCCGCGACGACATGGCCACGCTCAAGGAGGTGCTCAGCTCGGGCCTGGTCGGCCCGGTCTCCCACGCGCAGGTCTCCTCGGCGTGGTGGCGCGGCACCGAGTACTACGACCTGTGGTGGCGCGGCACGTGGGAGTCCGAGGGTGGCGGGTGCACGCTCAACCACGCCATCCACCACCTGGACCTCACCGCGTGGATGCTCGGCGCGCCCAGCGCCGTCACCGCGGTGCTCACCAACGCCGCGCACGAGAACTCCGAGGTCGAGGACCTCTCGGTGGCCGTCCTGCAGTACGACCGGGCGCTCGCCGAGGTGACCAGCTCCGTGGTGCACCACGGTGAGGAGCAGGCCATCGTGGTCCAGGGCCGGCACGCGCGGGTGTCCCAGCCCTGGAAGGTCGTCGCCGACGTCGCCGAGCCCAACGGGTTTCCCGCCGCCGGGGGAGACACCACGCGCGCCGCCAAGATCGAGGCGCTCGCCGCGGCGCACACCCCGCTGGAGCACGAGGGGCACGCGGGGCAGATCGGTGACGTGCTCGGTGCGGTGCGCGAGCGCCGTCGTCCCGTCGTGGACGGCACGGACGGCCGCCGGGCCATCGAGCTCGTCACCGCCATCTACGTGGCGGGCATCGAGCGCCGCACCGTCGACCTGCCGCTGCCGGCGCACGACCCGTACTACCGCGCGGGCGCGCTCGTCGAGCGGGCCCCGCGCTTCTTCGAGAAGACGGCCTCGGTGGCCGAGCTGCCCGGCGACATCACCGTCGGCAGCAGCAGCAGCGACGACTGACCCGCCCGAGAAAGTTCGAGCCCGAGAAAGTTCGAGAGAGAGCTGAGATGTCATGACGACGACCAGTGGCGCCGCGTACGCGCCCGAACCGATACCCGCCCCCGTTGTCCGTCCCGGTGAGTTCCCGTTCGCCGCGGTGCGCCTCGACCACGGGCACATCTACGGGATGTGCGAGGGCCTGATCAGTGCCGGTGGGACGCTCAAGTGGGTCTACGACCCGGACCCCGCGAAGGTGACGGCGTTCCGGGAGAAGTTCCCGGACGTGCGGGTGGCGCGTAGCGAGGACGAGGTGCTCGACGACGACGAGGTCCTCCTCGTCGCGGGCGCCGCGGTCACCTCGGAGCGCTGTGCGCTGGGCCTGCGCGTGATCGAGGCGGGCAAGGACTACTTCACCGACAAGGCTCCGCTGACGACCCTCGACCAGCTCGCAGCGGCCCGGGAGGCGACCGCGCGGACCGGGCGCAAGTACGCCGTCTACTACTCCGAGCGGATCCACGTCGAGGCGGCGGTGCTGGCCGGCCAGCTCATCGACCAGGGCGCGATCGGCCGCGTGCTGCAGGTCATGGGCCTCGGCCCGCACCGCCTGGGCACGGGACGTCCGGACTGGTTCTTCGAGAAGGAGAAGTACGGCGGGATCCTGTGCGACATCGGTAGCCACAACTTCGAGCAGATGCTCCACTTCGCCGGCGCCAAGGACGCCGAGGTGGCGTACTCGGCGATCGCGAACTATCACCACCCCGAGCACCCGGGGCTCGACGACTTCGGCGAGGCGACGATCGTCATGGACAACGGTGCCAGCGGCTACTGCCGGGTCGACTGGTTCACCCCGGACGGCCTGAGCACCTGGGGCGACGGACGTACCTTCGTGCTGGGCACCGATGGCTACATCGAGCTGCGCAAGTACGCCAACGTCGGCACGAACGAGGGCCCGGGCCACGTGTTCCTCGTCGACGGCAAGGATGAGCACCACCTCGTCGCGGACGGGAACGTGGGCTTCCCCTTCTTCGGCCAGCTCGTCATCGACTGCCTCGAACGCACGGAGACCGCGATGACGCAGGAGCACGCGTTCAAGGCGGCCGAGCTCAGCGTCCTGGCCCAGAGGGGCGCGCGGGTCCTCACGCCGTGACCCTGTTCGCCTGGTCCCTAGCTGCTGCAACCGACCGAACTCGCTGACTTCGGTCCCTTGGGATGAGATCGGTCGGTCAACCGACCGATCTCATCCCATCAGACCGATCTCATCCTGGTACGGTGCCGACCCCAACCTGCGGACCGAAGGAGTGTTCTCGACGATGGTGTTGGAGCGACATGGTCTCGTCGTCGACGTGGTCCCGGAGAAGCGCGAGGAGTACCTGCGTCTGCACGCGGCGGTCTGGCCGCAGGTGGAGGCGACCCTCCAGGCCTGCAACGTGCACAACTACACGATCTTCGTCCTGGAGAACACGCTGTTCGCCTACTACGAGTACACCGGCGCCGACCACGCTGCCGACATGGCGCGGATCGCGCAGGACCCGGTCACCCGGGAGTGGTGGACGCACACGGACCCGTGCCAGACACCCTTCGGGCGGGACGCCGGACCCGGTGAGACGTGGCGGGACATGCGGGAGGTGTGGCACCTGGAGTAGGCGACGCCCGGTCCGGCCGCCGGCGGACGAGCCCGTGGTGGACGCTTGTCCGGGTTGGTCGCCGATAAGGTTAGGCTTACCTGCGTGACTCCTACTGCTCTCCGTGGTGACGACCTCGTGCTGGGCTACCAGCGCACCACCGTCGTGCACGGTGTCGTCGTGCACCTGACACCGGGCGTCGTGACCGCCCTCGTCGGCCCGAACGGGTCCGGCAAGTCGACGGTGCTTCGCTCGCTCGCCCGCCTGCACCCGGTGCAGCAGGGCACCGTCAACCTCGGCGCCACACCCGACGACGCCGTCGACGCCGCGCCGCTGTCGGCGCGCGAGTTCGCCCGCCGCGTCACGCTGCTCGCCCAGTCCCGTCCGCACCCGGCCGGGCTCGAGGTGCGCGACGTCGTGACGTTCGGCCGGCACCCGCACCGCCGCCGGTTCGCGCCGCTGACCGACGCCGACCACGCCGCGATCGACCGGGCGATGGCCATCACCGGGGTCGCCGGGATGGCCCGCCGCGGCGTCGACCAGCTCTCCGGCGGGGAGGTGCAGCGGGTCTGGCTGGCGACCTGCCTGGCGCAGGAGACCGGCGTCGTCCTGCTGGACGAGCCCACCAACCACCTCGACCTGCGCTACCAGGTCGAGACGCTCGACCTCGTGCGTGACCTCGCCGAGGAGCACGGCACCGCCGTCGGCATCGTGCTGCACGATTTGGACCACGCCGCCTCCGTCGCGGACGCCGTCGTCCTGCTGCACCAGGGACGCGTGCTCGCGGCAGGGCCGCCCGCCCAGGTGCTCACGTCCGAGCACCTGTCGCTCGCCTACGGCCTGCCGATCGACGTCACCACCGACCCCGGCACGGGACGGGTCCGCGTGCACCCGCGCGGCCGCCACCACGGCCGGACGCGCTGACCTGCCACCGCCCCTCGGGCGCCTCGGCGCCCCGCACCATCCGCCGTACGCGGCGAGTACCGACCGACACGACGTGTCACGAACCTCAAGGAGACCCATGTCCCTGCGCTCCACCGCGCCCCTGGCGGGCGCCGCACTGATCCTGCCGCTCGTGCTGGCGGGCTGCGGCACCACCGACCCGAGCACGGCCGCCCCGGCGGCCCCGACCGAGGCGGTCTCCGGCGACTGCGCGGACGTCACGACAGCGACCGGGCCGGTCTCGCTGACCGACTCCTTCGGTCGCACGGTCGAGCTGGACCAGCCGGCCGAGCGCGTAGCGGTGCTGGAGTGGCAGCAGACGGAGGACCTGCTCAGCCTCTGCGTGAACCCGGTGGCCGTCGCCGACGTCGAGGGCTACACCACCTGGAACAACGCCGAGGAGCTGCCCGACGGCGTGACCGACGTCGGCACGCGCGGCGAGCCGAACCTCGACGCCCTGTACGCGACGGACCCCGACCTCGTCATCATCGAGGCCTACACGCCCGACGACGAGATCATCGCCAAGCTCGAGGCGTACGACGTCCCCGTGCTGGCCACCAAGGGCGGCGACGCCGCCGACCCGATCGAGAACATGTTCGCCACCTTCGACCTCATCGCGCAGGCCACCGGCCGCACGGAGCGTGCCGAGAGCGTCACGGAGGAGTTCGAGCAGCACGTGGCCGACGGCGCCGCGCAGATCGCGGAGGCAGATCCGGAGCACACCGACTTCGTCTACTTCGACGGCTCGGTCGACGGCGGCAACGTCGCGCTGCGCCCGTTCGGGCAGGGCTCGCTGATCGGGGAGCTCGGCGAGGAGCTCGGTCTGACCAACGCCTGGACGGGCGAGGTCGACCCCGCCTACGGCCTGGGCCAGTCCGACATCGAGGGCATGACGGAGGTCGGCTCCGCCACCCTGCTGCGCACCGGCACCAAGGAGGGGGAGACCGACGGGGCCACCGAGCTGACCAAGAACGACGTCTGGGCCGGCCTGCCCGCCGTCGCCGAGGACCGGTCCCACGCGTTCCCCGAGCACATCTGGACGTTCGGCGGCCCGCGCTCCGCCGAGAAGGTCATCGACGCCTACGTCGACGTCTTCGCGAAGTGACGCGATGACCGTCACCCGGTCGCCGTCCCCGACGGAAACCTTGCCACAGGCACCCGCCTCCCGCCCCACCGCGTGGGCGACCGGTGCCGCGACCCTGGTGGTGCTCGCGCTGGCCGTGCTCGTCGTCGGTGCCTGGCACCTGACGCAGGGCACGTCCGGCGTCGGAGCGGGCGACCTGCTGCGCCTGGTCACCGGGCAGGACCCGAGCGACTCCGGTGCGGTCCGCGACATCCTCGTCGGCTCCCGCCTGCCGCGCCTCGCGGCGGGCGTGGCCGTCGGGTTCGCCCTGGGCGTGGCGGGTGCGCTCTTCCAGTCGATCGCCCGCAACGCCCTGGCCTCGCCGGACACCCTCGCGGTGACCGCAGGCTCCTACCTGGCGGTCGTCGTCGTGTCCGCGTTCGGGCTGGCGGTCCCGTTCTGGGCCTCGGGTGCCGTCGCGTTCGCCGGTGGTATCGCCGCCGCCGGGCTCGTGCTCGGGCTGGCCGGGGGCGGGGGCTCGTCCACCACGCGCCTGGTGCTCGCCGGGACCGCCGTCGCCCTGGCGCTGCAGGCCGCGACCTCCGCGCTGCTCATCCTGTTCGAGGCGGAGACCACGGGGCTGTTCGCCTGGGGCAGCGGCTCCCTGAGCCAGCTCAACCTCACCGCGTTCTGGCGGGTGCTGCCCGTCGTCGTGCTCGTCACCGTGGTCGGCGTGCTGCTGTCCCGGCGCCTGGACGCGCTCGGCCTGGGCGACGACACGGCGAGCGCGCTGGGTGTGCCGGTGCGTTCCACTCGTGTGCTCGGTGTGCTGCTGGCCGTGCTCCTCACCGCCGCCGCGGTGACCCTCGCGGGTCCGCTCGGGTTCGTCGGCCTGGCCGCACCCGTGGTCGCCCGACTGCTCGCGCGGGTGGTCCCCGCGCTGCACCGGCACGCGATCCTGCTGCCGGCCGCCGGGCTGCTCGGATCCTTCGTCGTCGTGCTCGCCGACGTCGTCGTCCGTGCCGTGCTGGGTGCCGAGGAGGCGTTGTCGGTGCCGACGGGCGTCGCCACGACGATCGCCGGTGCCCTGATCATGGTGCTGCTCGCGCGACACCTGCGCGACGCCGGGCCGTCCCGGAGACCACCGACGGCGACGGCCGGACCACGCAGCACGCGGCGCTTCGTCGTCGCGCTGAGCGTCTGCGTGGCACTCGCGGTCGGCGTGGCGGTGCTCGGCCTGCTCGCCGGGTCGACCTGGCTCCGGACCGGCGACATCGCGCTGTGGCTGCAGGGCCAGGGGCCGGCTGTGGTCCAGTTCGCGCTCGACGAGCGCGCGCCACGGCTGCTGGCCGCCCTCGCCGCCGGGGCGGCGCTCGCCCTCGCCGGGACGATGGTGCAGGCGACGGCCCGCAACCCGCTCGCCGAACCCGCCATCCTCGGGATCACCGGGGGAGCGGGCCTCGGCGCGGTGATCGTGGTGACGGCGGTCGCCGGTACCGCCTGGGGCAACGGGATCGCGGCGAGCAACGGTGCGATGCTCGTCGCGGCCGTGGCCGGCGGTCTGCTGGCCTTCGGCGTCGTCTACCTGCTGGCCTGGCGCGGCGGGCTGCACGCCGACCGGCTCGTGCTCATCGGCATCGGCATCGGCTACCTGACCACCGCGCTGACGACGTTCCTGCTGCTGAACTCCGACCCGTGGAACACCCCGCGGATCTACACCTGGCTGTCGGGCACCACGTACGGGCGCAGCTTCGACCAGATCCTGCCCGTCGTCGTGGTGCTGGCGCTCGCGGTGCCCCTCGCACTGCTGGTCCGGCGTGAGCTGGACCTGCTCGCCGTCGACGACGACACGCCGCGCCTGGTGGGGGTCCGGCTGGAGCGCAGCCGGCTGCTCGTGCTCGCCGCCGCGGCCGTGCTGGCAGCGACGAGCGTGACGGCCGTCGGTGTCGTGGGGTTCGTCGGCCTCGTGGCTCCGCACGCCGCGCGCGCTCTCGTGGGCGGCAGGCACGCGCGGGTGCTGCCGGTGGCGATGCTGCTCGGGGCCGTGCTGCTCGGTCTGGCCGACACCCTGGGCCGGACCGTGATCGCACCGGCGCAGCTGCCCGCCGGCCTGGCGGTCGCGCTGCTCGGGGCGCCCTACTTCGTCTGGCTCCTGAGCCGTTCCCGGGCGTGACCCCGGGCGGTCAGCCGCCCGGACTCACGCCCGCTGCCCGGCCCGTCCGCCCGCTGCCCGGCCCGGCCCGTCCGCCCGCTGCCCGGCCCGGGCCGGGCCAGGACCCCGGCCCTGACCCGACGTACCCGGTACCGCGAGTCAGGGCCGCAGTCCGGTTCCAGGGCTGCGAACCTGCGCATCGTCGTCAGCCGACGTCGTGCGCCCGCACCATCCGCTCCTCGCGGAGCGCCACCTCCAGCGCCACGAACGCCAGCACGTCCAGCAGGAGCCCGAACGCGGCAGTCCACTGCACGGCGCGGAACACCAGGAGCTGGGTGAACAGCAAGCTGATCAGCACCGCGCGGCGCACCCAGACGGCGCCGCGCAGGTGGGCCCGCCGGCCGGCGACGACGCCGACGACCAGCAGCGTCACGGACGCCCCGACGGCCGTGAGGATCGCGACGCCGGTCCACTCCGGCAGCCCGGGCACGAGCCCCCGCGCCACCCGGGCGCCCACCCACGCCTGCGTCGCACCGACGACCAGGAGCACGGAGATCACCAGCCACGCGGCCCACGTCCGGTCCACGAGCCCGTCGAGCCACCGCACCACGCGGTCGACGCCGCCGCGTACCGGGTCCGGCACGTCGGTGTCGTCGTCCGGAACCGCCTCGATCAGCCTGGCCACCCGTTCCGCGCCGGGTTCGCCGGCACCCTGCGCGGCGAGCGCGCGCGCCTCCTCCCGGGCGGTCGGCGTGAAGCCGCCGGCCAGCCCGGCGGTGAGCCGGTCGGCCGCCACGGCGAGGTATTCGGCGGGGTGGTGCGCCCGCCGGCCGTGCAGCCCTTCGACGACCAGCACGAGCAGCACCGTGACGAGATAGATGATCGCGGCGGTGGGCGCATAGAAGTAGTCGTTGTCGGACGTGACGAACTTGCCCACCTCGTCGATGAACAACCCGAAGCCGACGCCGCCGAGGACCGCGCCGAGCGACCGCGGTGCCGGTCCCACGTACGACAGCAGCAGCATGATGGCCAGTGCCATGAGCAGACCGCCCCACAGGACGTGGGCGAGATGCAGCCCACCGCCACCGACCTGCGGGTAGCCCGTCGCGGCCAGCGCCGCCCGCGTGGTGAGCACGGTCACGACGCTCGCCACGAGGAAGGTCACCAGGTGCCGCACCGCGGCGGTGTCGCGCGGGGCCCCGAGCCGCAGCAGGTGCCCGCGGCCGCCGAGCCCACCCGGTCCGGTCGTCACCTCGTTCATCACGCAGTCTCCCTTCGTGCTCCACGGCGATGAGATTCGCCGAGGCTCCCAGTCTGTCCCGACATACCGATCAACCGGGTTCCGAGGAGAACATCATGACCACGACCTACACGTTCGACGTCTGCTCCAGCCTCGACGGGTTCGGTGCCGCGGGCGGGGACTGGTCCGGCTACTGGGGCAAGCAGGGCCCCGAGCTGCTCGACCACCGGCTCGCCCTCTACGAACCCGAGCAGCGGATGGTCCTCGGCGCCAACACCTACCGGGCGTTCGCCCAGATGCTGGCCGCGAGCACCGAGGAGTCCGACGTGCGGGACCCCTGGGTCACCCGGATGCGGAACCTGCCGGCCACGGTGGTGTCGACGACGCTGGACGAACCCCTCGACTGGCCCGACGCGACAGTCGTGCGCGGCGACGCCGTCGACGCCGTCGCGCGGCTCAAGGAGGAGTCCGACGTACCGTTGCGCTCCCACGGCAGCCTGTCCATGAACCGGGCACTGATGGCGGCCGGCCTGGTCGACCTCGTTCAGGTGACGCTCTTTCCCGTGGTCACCGGCCGCTCCGGGCTGGACCCGATCTTCCAGGGTGCGGCCGACTTCGACCTCGAGCTGATCGAGAGCCGGACGCTCGACGGCCGCACCCTGGAGCTCAGCTACCGGCCGACGCTGCACCGATGACGTCGGTCGTCATCGCGAGGTCGCGCGACGCGTCGAAGTCGTCCGCCAGGGCCTCGAGGCGGCCGGCCGCCAGCGACAGGGAATCCGAGCCGAGGAGCTGGTGCAGCGGGGCCTCGCCGGCGGTCGCGACGGTGATGATGGCCGCAGCGACCTTGGCGGGGTCGCCGAGCTGCGTCCCCGGCATCGCCAGGTGCTGCTCGACCATCTCCCGGACGGCGGGGTAGGCGTCGCTGGTGGACCGCGGCATGCCGAGCGAGACCGGGCGCAGGAAGTCGGTGCGTAGGTAGCCGGGCTCGATCAGGTGCACGCGCACGCCGTGGTCGCCGACCTCGGCGGCCAGCGACTCCGTGAGCGCCTCCAGGGCGAACTTGCCCGCTGCGTACAGGCCCCAGCCCGGGAAGGGCACCAGCCCGACGACGGAGGACACGTTGACGACATGGCCGCTGCGGCGCTCGCGGAAACCCGGCAGGACCGCGCGCAGCACGTTCCAGACGCCGAAGACCTGCACGTCGAACATCGCGCGGGCGTCGGCGTCGGAGACTTCCTCGACGGCGGCGAGATAGCCGTAGCCCGCGTTGTTCACGACCACGTCGAGGTTTCCGAACCGCTGCTCGGTGGTGGCGATCGCCTGCGTGACCTGCGCCTGGTCGGCGAGGTCTACCGCGAGGGGCAGCAGGCGGGACGTGTCCGTCCCGCCGAGCGCCGCGACCAGCCGCTCCGTCGAGCGGGTGGTGGCCGCGACGTCGTCGCCCCGCTCGAGCAGCTGCCGGACGAGCTCGAGGCCGAGGCCGCGCGAAGTGCCGGTGACGAACCAGGTGGCCGGGCGGTCAGTGGGGTAAGCCATGGTGGTGTGCTCCTTGGGTGGTCGGACGTCGGCACGTCGTGCCGACCCCTCAACCCTCCGGTCGGACGCGGCGCCCGCGGGCTCCACAACCCGTCGGGTGCGTCCTGGGTGCGCGCGGACCAGGACGCAGAGGCCTACCCACGGGGCGCCGTCGCGTCGAGCGGGCGCCCAGAATGGTGGCATGCCCGAGAAGAACGGTGAGCTCGCGGACTTCCTCCGCAAGGCCCGCGGCCAGTGCGACGCGACCCGTGCCGGCCTGCCGGCGGACGGCAGGGTGCGCCGGGTGCCGGGACTGCGCCGCGAGGAGGTCGCGTTCCTCGCGGGGGTCTCGGCCGACTACTACGCACGCCTCGAACAGGGGCGGCGCATCGTCCCGTCCGCGTCGGTGGTGGACGCCATCGGCCGGGCGCTGGAGCTCGACGAGGCGGGACGGGCTCACCTCGCGGACCTGATCGGTCTGGACTCCACCAGCTCGAGGCCACGCGCACTACCGGTCCAGCGGGTCCGTCCGGGGCTGTACCAGCTGCTCGCAGCCCTCGGCGACGTGCCGGTGCTCGTGCTCGGTCGCCGGGCCGACGTGCTCACGCAGAACCGCCTGGGCAAGGCCCTCTTCACCGACTTCGAGCGGTTCCCGGCCGCGCGCCGGAACTATGCGCGCTGGATGCTCCTCGACGACGACGCGCGCACCCTGTTCGTCGACTGGGAGGAGCAGGCGCGCGTCGCTGTGCAGAGCCTGCGGCTGGAGGCGGGCAACGACCCGGCAGACCGGGCCACCGCCGACCTGGTCGAGGAGCTGCGGGGGGCCAGCCCCGACTTCGGCCGCTGGTGGGACGAGCACCGGGTCAACCAGCGCACGTACGGTTCCAAACGGCTGCGCCACCCCGTGGTCGGGGACCTCACGGTCGAGTACGAGACGCTCACGCTGCCCGGCGACGCCCGCACGACGCTGTACGCCTACTCGGCCGAGGCAGGCTCGCCGTCGGAGCGGGCGTTGAGCCTCCTGGCGAGCTGGTCGCTGGCCGGCCCCGTCACCGCACCACCGCCGCGATCGCGCTGACCTCGATGAGCGCGCCGGGCACCCCCAGCCCGGCGACGCGCGCCCCGAGCACCAACGGCGGCTCGTCGGAGGCGAGCACCGGGGCGATCGCCCCGTACGCCGCGCGGAGGTCGACACCGTCCACGAAGAGCACGGTCCACTGCACGACGTCGGCGAAGGTGGCCCCGGCCGCGGCCAGCGCGACCCCGGCGTTCTCCAGGGCACGTGCCGCCTGCACGGCGACGTCCTCCGCACCGACGAGCGAGCCGTCCGCGTCGACGGCGTTCTGGCCGCCCACGTAGATGGTGGTCGCGCCGGGCGGTACCACCGCGACGTGGCTGAAGGCCGGGCTCGAGACGAGCCCCTCGGGGCGAAGACGCTGGATCGATGTCATGCCCAGATGCTGCCAGGAGCCACTGACACGCCCGCGGCTCGTGACCGGCCGGGCGGGCACGGCACGCGGTCAGTCGAACAGGCGCCGGAACACGTTCGTGTCGGCGAGGTCGACGAGCTCGTCCCCGCGCCCCGACATGATCGTGCGGAGCGCGTACAGCGTGAAGCCCCGTACCTGCTCGGCCGAGATCGCCGGCGGGATCGACAGCTCCTGCTGGGCGGTGACGACGTCGACCAGCGCCGGGCCGTCGTGGTCGAAGGCCGTGCGCAGGGCGCCCTCCAGGTCGTCGGGCTGCTCCACACGCTGGCCGTGGATTCCCATCGCGTTCGCGACGTCGGCGAAGTTCGGGTTGTCGAGCTGGGTACCGAAGTTCACGAACCCGGCGGCCTTCATCTCCACCTCGACGAAGTTCAGCGAGGAGTTGTTGAACACCACGACCTTGACCGGCAGCTTGTTCTGCCGGATGGTCAGCAGCTCGCCGAAGAGCATCCCGAGCCCGCCGTCGCCCGACAGGGCGATCACCTGCCGCTCGGGGAACGCCGACTGGGCGCCGATGGCGTGGGGCACGGCGTTCGCCATGGTCCCGTGGCTGAACGACCCGATAAGGCGGCGGGCGCCGTTCATCGTCAGGTACCGGGACGCCCAGACCACCGGGGAGCCGACGTCCGGGATGAACACCGCATCGTCGGTGGCCAGCTCGCTCACGAGCCGCGCGAGGTACTGCGGGTGGATCGGCTCGCGGTTGCGGTCGTTGTCGGCGAGGTCGTCGAGGTCCTTCCGCGCCCTCGCGTAGTGCTTCAGCGAGGAGTCGAGGTGCTTGCGGTGGGTGTGCTCGTCGAGCAGGGGGAGGAGCGCGTCGACGGTGTCGCCGACGTCGCCCACGAGCCCGAGGTCGATCGGGGTGCGCCGGCCGAGCTGCTCACCCCGGATGTCGACCTGCACGATCTTCGCCTTCGACGGGTAGAACTGCTGGTAGGGGAAGTCGGTCCCGAGCATCAGCAGCGCGTCGCAGGCCTCCATGGCGCGGTAGCCCGAGGTGAACCCGAGCAGCCCCGTCATGCCGACGTCGTAGGGGTTGTCGTACTCGAGGAAGTCCTTGCCGCGCAGGGCGTGCACGACGGGCGCCTTGAGCTTCTCGGCGATCTCGAGCACCTGCCGGTGGGCCCCCTCGGTGCCCGCGCCGCCCAGGATCGTCACCTTCTTCGCCGCGTTCAGGATCTCGGCCGCCCGCCTGAGCTCGCCGTCACCCGGCCGCACGACGCTCTGCGAAGCCCGGATCGGCGCCGACTTCTTGCGGCCGGCGCTCTCGGCCAGGAAGACCTCGCCCGGGATGACGACGACGGCGACGCCGCGCTTCTCCACCGCGGTGCGCATGGCGATCTCGAGCACGCGTGGCAGCTGCTCCGGGATGCTCACCAGCTCCGTGTAGACGCTGCACTCGCGGAACAGGTCCTGCGGGTGCGTCTCCTGGAAGTAGTTGCTGCCGATCTCGGCCGTCGGGATCTGCGCCGCGATCGCGAGCACGGGCACCCGGCTCCGGTTGGCGTCGAAGAGCCCGTTGATCAGGTGCAGGTTGCCCGGGCCGCAGCTGCCCGCGCAGACCGTGAGCTCACCGGTCAGCGTGGCCTCGGCCGCAGCGGCGAAGGCCGCCGACTCCTCGTGCCGCACCTGCTCCCAGGTGACCCCAGCGCTCGTGCGGATGGCATCGGTGAACCCGTTCAGGGAGTCACCGGGCAGACCGTAGACCCGCTCGACCCCCGCGTCCTTGATGATCTCCACGACGGTCTCGGCGACATTCGTCATCTCGTGCACCTTCGCTCGTCAGCGGTCACCTCTCGATCAGAGAGCGTCTCGAACCTAGACCGGGCCGCAGGCCGTCGCAATGCCAGGTGCCGCGGGTCACGGCCACCGGCCACAGGGTGCGCCGCCGTGCCGGCGGACCCTACGAACCGTAGGCCTCGGCGAAGTCCGCGACCTTGTGCGCGTAGGACACCGATTCGTTGTAGGTGCCCAGCGCGGTGGCCCAGCCGTCGTCGGTGGTGACGTCGTCGCCGCTGTCGCACAGGTAGAGCGCCGCCGTCAGTGCCGCGTCGTCGATCTGGTTCGGATTCGCCTCGCCGTCGAGATTCCCGTCCTCGGCGTAGTCCGCCCAGGTGGTCGGGATGAACTGCATGGGGCCGACGGCGCGGTCGAACTCCGTGTCGCCGTCGAGCTCGCCCCGGTCGGTGTCGAGGATCTTCTTGACGCCCTCCCTGCCGTCCAGCGGAATGCCGATGATGGACGGGCGTACGGTGCCGTCGGTGGTCGCGCTGGCGCCGCCGTAGCTGCCGTGGATCGTCTCGACGGCGCCGATCCCCGCCAGCGTGTTCCAGCCGACGCCGCACTCCGGCCGGGTCTGTGCCAGCCGGAGGGACGCGCCGGCGTAGGCGGCCAGGGCCCGCTGGGGGATCTCCGTGCGCTCGGAGACGTCCTGGAGCCAGTCGGAGGGGGCAAGCTCGGCCAGGGGGACCGCGTCGGCATCCGCGTCGGGCTCCGCGGCGGACTCAGGGACGAGCTGGAGCGGTGCGGGCGGGAAGTCGAGCATCGGCGGGCTCGGGCTCTGGCTCGGTGCTGAGCCCATGCTGCAGCCGCCCAGGAGCAAGACGGCTGCGACGGTGGCGATCCCGGTTCGTGGAGTTCTCACGGTGCAGACATTACGGCTGTTCAGAGGTCCGGTTGTCCATCCCGACAAGACCTCCCGCACATGCGCGCATCTGGACCCGCCGGCGCGCCGGAACAGTAGGCTCGCGACATGCTCGTGCCTCCCGTGATCCCGGCCGCGCGATGACGGTGCTCGAGTACCCGGGCCGGGCGGCGGAGTGGCTGCACGCGCTGCCGCTCGGCAACGGGCGGCTGGGCGCGATGTGCTGGGGCGGTTCGACGGCGCGGTTCGACCTCAACCACGAGGGCGTGTGGTCCGGATCACCCGACGGCGACGCGGCGTCCGCCGGTGGCACCGACAGGGAGGCGCAGCAGCTCCTGGCGCGCGCCCGCCGCGCGGCGACGTCGGGGCGCTGGCACGAGGCCACCGCGCCGCTCCAGGCGCTGCAGGCCCCGTACGCCCAGACCTTCCTGCCTCTGGGCACGCTGGAGGTCGTGACGCCGGAAGCCGGTCCGGGCCGCCGGTCGCTCGACCTGCGCACCGGGACCCACACCTGGAGCCGGCCGGGAGGGCAGTCGCGGACCGTGGTCTCCGCGGTCGACGACGTTCTGCTGCACGTGGTCGACGGCGCGTCGTCGGACCCGGTCGAGGTGCGCCTGACCTCTCCGCTGCACGAGCTGCACCGCGAGCACGGTCCCGAGGGGATCGAGGTCCGGCTCCGCGCGCCGTCCGACGTCGCGCCAGGCCACGAGCCGGACCTTCCGGCCGCGACCGAGGGGCCCGGCGCCGTCGAGGCCTGCGTCGTCGTCGGCTGGCGCCGGCAGGGCGACCGGCTGGTGCTCGCCCTCGCCGTCGAGACGACGTATCGCGGGCCCGGCTCAGCGCTGCGCGGTTCGGCCACGGAGCTGGCCGACCGGGCCCGCGCACGGGTCGGGCGGGTGCTCGCCGAGGATCCAGCGGAGGTGCTGCGCCGGCACGACGCCGAGCACACCAGCCTGTTCGACCGGTGCGGCGTCCGGGTGGACCGACCGGGCCAGGAACCGCCCGGAACGATCGAGGAGCGCCTGGCCGTGGCGCGTGCGGACCCGCGGCGGGCCCTGGAGGCCGACCCCGGCCTGGCCGGAGCGCTGCTGGACCACGCCCGCTACCTGCTCATGTCCTCCTCGCGCGGCTGCCGGCTGCCCGCGACCCTGCAGGGCCTGTGGAACCTCGACATGCGACCGCCGTGGAGCTCCAGCTACACGCTCAACATCAACACCGAGATGAACTACTGGCCCGCCGAGGTCCTCGGGCTGCCCGAGACGGTCCAGCCGCTGGAGGACCTCGTCGTGGCGCTCGCGTCGAGCGGCCGGGCCACCGCCCGCCGGCTGGGCGCCGCGGGGTGGGCGGCACACCACAACAGCGACGCCTGGGCCTTCGCCTCGTCCGTCGGCGGCGGCCACGGCGACCTGGCCTGGGCGTTCTGGCCGGTGGGCGGCCTGTGGCTCGTCCGGCACCTGGTCGAGCGGGTGCGCTTCGGCTCGGTCGACGACGACCACGTCCGCGACGTCGTGTGGCCGGTGCTGCGCGACGCCGCGGAGTTCGCCCTCTCGTGGCTCGTGCGCGCGCCGGACGGCTCCTGGGGCACTGCCCCGTCCACCTCCCCGGAGAACACGTTCGTCGACGCGCGGGGCCGCACCGTCGCGGTGACCTGCTCGAGCGCCATGGACCGTGCACTGGTGCGCGACGTGCTGCGCTCCGTCGTGGAGCTCGCGCCGCGGATCGGTGCGGAGTCCGCCGGCCTCGCCGAGCGGGCCGCCGTCGTGCTCCCGGACCTGCCCGGCGTCCTCGTGGCCGCGGACGGACGGGTCATGGAGTGGGGCGAGGCGCAGGTCGAGAGCGATCCCCACCACCGGCACGTGAGCCACCTCTACCCCCTCTTCCCCGGGGACGAGCCGCTGACCGCGACCGAGGAGGCCGCGGCGGCCGCCTCCCTGGAGCGGCGCGGCGACGACTCGTCCGGCTGGTCGCTCGCCTGGAAGATCGCCCTCTGGGCCCGGCTGCACCGCCCCGACCGGGTCTCCGACCTGCTCGACCTCGTGCTCCGTGACGCGACCGGCGTGCACGGGCAGTGGGCAGGGGGCCTCTACCGCAACCTGTTCGCGGCGCACCCGCCGTTCCAGATCGACGGCAACCTTGGGTACGCGGCGGCGCTCGCCGAGTGCCTGCTGCAGAGCCACCGCGGGTACGTCGACCTCCTCCCGGCGCTCCCGGCCGAGCTCGCCACGGGCTCGGCCCATGGCCTGGTCGCGCGGCCGGGCGTCGTCGTGGACCTCGACTGGGCCGACGGCGACCTCGTCCAGGCCGTGGTGCGGCCCCGTTCGCCCACGCCGAAGGCGGTCGAAGGACGGACCGTGGTGCTGCGCTGGCGGGGTCGCGAGGTGCGGCGCCGGCTCGCCGAAGGGCCGCTCGTGGTGGGGCCTGCGGACTTCGGGGCCACGACTGAGGGGACGTGAGTCACTACGGCGATACGGTGGCACCATGCAGACGGCGCGGCAGGCGGGACTCCAACCCCGCCCACTCAGGCGGGTGTTGTCCTGAGAAGAGGACGCCGATGGCGTTTCCCACGTTCTACCGCCGCGCGTTCCTGAACAAGCGCGGCTTCCACGCGGGCGCGTATGTGCACGCTGCTATCGAGGTCACCGAGGGGTACTCCGGAGAGCCACAGAATTGAGGTCGGCTCCTGCGCTGTCATCCGGCACGATGACGCCCATGAACACCGTGACCTTGTGGCGGCCGACCGGCCCCACCGAGCTGGCGCTGGTCGAGGCATCGGGCTGGAGGTCGTGGCCGCCGCGCCTGCCCGAGCAGCCCATCTTCTACCCGGTGCTCAACGAGGACTACGCGACCAGGATCGCGCGGGACTGGAACGCCAAGGCGTCCGGAGTCGGGTACGTGACCCGGTTCGAGGTCGAGAAGGCGTTCCTGGACCGGTACGAGGTCCAGCAAGCGGGCGGGCAGACCATCCTGGAGTACTGGATCCCGGCCGAGGACCTGGAGGAGCTCAACGGACACATCGTCGGCACGATCGAGGTCGTTGCCGAGTATCGGTGAGCCAGGAGATCAGGGGACGACCGACAGCGGATGCACTGCGCCGATGCCCGCGTCCACGAGTGCGGCGTGCGTCATCGTCGCGGTCAGGGGCACGATCTCGTAGGCAGCTTCGAGCACCAGCGGGGTCTGTTCCAGGCGCACGCGTGTCGCCACGGTGACGTGCGGTGTCCAGGTTCCCGGTACGTAGTGCTTGTGCAGGTCGTCCTCCGACGGGTCGAGTGCCTCGACGAGCCGTTCCTGGCGCGCCGCGAGGCGGCTCGACACCGCGGGGATCAGGCTCATCCGGCCGCGCCGGAAGGCCGCGACGGCGTCGAGCTGGACGGTGGTCGCGCCGGCGTCGGGCAGCGATTCGACGGCGGCGCGTACCTTCTCCAGGTCCCAGGACCGTAGGACTGCCAGCGACAGGTGCGGCACGTGCCGGCCGTGGGTGTGCGTGGCAGGCGTCGGCACGCCCTTGGCCTCCAGTCGCTGCCAGAGCTGTCGCAGGACCCGCTCGGTCGGCCTGTCGAACAGCAGGCAGATGGCCAGTGCCACGAAGCCAGCGTAGGCCGCTTTCCGGGGTCCGGGGCGCTCGCACCGAGCCGCTGCTACTGGTCGCCGTCCGACTCGCTGGGCCTGCTGGCAGCCGAACGCAAGGGACCCGGTGACGTCATCGGCTACCGCGGACTGATCGCCAACACCCATGGGCTGGACGACGAGCCGGAGCTGGCGTTCGAGCTGCTGCGCAGGGTCTGGGGCCAGGGGTACGCGACCGAGGCTGCTCTGGCGGTTCTGGGCTGGGCGCAGGCGTCGGGCTACCGGCGGCTGTGGGCCACCGTCCGGGACTGGAACGGTGCTTCTCGTGGCGCGCTGGCGAAGCTCGGGTTCGCCGAGACCGGCCGAGTGGACCCGGACGAGGTGCACGGGGACTCGCTGTTCCTGGCCAGGGATCTGTGAGCGGGGAGGTCCTTCGCCGTGTCCGCGCGCCCGCCGGCGCTGACGCTTGCCCGTAGAGATCACCAGTGTCAGTGTCTGGGGGCAGTATCGGGGGTGGCAAACCGACCTGGAGGATCTCATGTCTGACACACCCACCACGCCCCGCACCTACCCGCACGGCGTGCCCAGCTGGATCGACCTGGAGACGCAGGACGTCGACGCGGCGCTCGACTTCTATGGCGAGCTGTTCGGCTGGAGGTTCACCGAGAAGCTGCCGCCCGGGGCGCCCGGGCGCTATGTCGTCGCGTCGTCGGACGGCACAGACGCCACGGCGATCGCCGCGGTCGCCACGCCCGCCGCGGGCTTCGACGGCGAGGTGGCGTGGCACACCTACCTCGCAGTGGACGACGTCGACGACACGGCCGCGCGGGTCGCGGAGCTGGGCGGCGTCGTGAGCTCGGCACTGGAGGACGTCGGACCCCCGGGGCGCCCCGCGGGCCGGATGGCACGGATCGTCGACCCGCAGGGGGCGCCCGGCCGGCTGTGGCAGGCGGGTACACGACTCGGCGCGCAGACCACCAATGCGCCGGACACGTGGAACTTCAGCAACCTGCTCACGCCGGACGTGGACGCCGCACTACGGTTCTACGGCCCCCTGCTCGGCTGGGAACGCACCGACGACCTCGGGGCCGGCATGGCGCGCGTCCCCGGGTACGGCGACCACCTGGCCCGCACGGTCGATCCCGGCATCCACGAGCGGCAGGCGTTCGTGCCATCCGGGTTCGCCGACGTCGTGGCCGGGGTCCTGCGAGCCGCCGGGCCGGCGCGCTGGTCGGTGGCCTTCGCCGTCAGCGACCGGGACGCCTCGGTCACGGCCGCACAGCGCTCCGGTGCGACGGTCCTGGCGACGGAGGACGGCGAGTGGAGCAAGGAGGCGACGATCCGCGACCCGTTCGGCGCCGAGCTCGTGCTCGCGCAGTTCGACCCGCCGGAATCGTTCCTCGAGGCGGAGAGTGAGGCGGAGAACCAGGCATGAGGACCGACCAGGACGCTGGACGTCGCAACCTCGTCGTCACGTCTGCCGGGCGGAGGAGGCGAGGCGAGCGGCGAGCGCGGTGACGAGCTCGCGCAGCTCAGCGGGGCGTTCGACGACGAACGGCAGGTCGAGCGAGGCGAGCACGGGAGGCAGCCAGTCGAGACGCTCGACCCGCAGCTCGGCACGCCACCAGTCCCCGGCCGCCTGGGTCTTGCCTGCCGGCGACTCGTGCTCCGTCAGGGTCGCGACGCTCGCGGGCAGGTGGGCCCGGATCTGGCCGGCCGTCCCGTTGATCCGCAAGGTCACCGCATGCCGGTACTCGGCCGTGGCGAACCGCGACAGCAGATGCTGTGCCGGATCGAGGCCCGCTGGCACCTCGAACGAGCCGGGCAGGGTCCGCGCGTCCGTGATGCGGTCGAGCCGGAGGGTGCGCTGCTCGTCGATCCCGACGTCCATGCCCGTGACGTACCACCGGCCCGAATGGGCGACGAGCCCGTAGGCGTGCAGCGTGCGCTCGCTGCGCCGCCCCTCGCGATCGGCGTACCTGATGGAGACCGGCCGGCGGTGGCGCACCGCGTCCGCGACGGTGAGCAGGACCGCGGTATCCGGGGGGTCGGGCGCACCGGTCTGCTCCGTCCAGGTCAGAGACTCCAGGAGCGTGTCGAGGCGTCGGGCGACGTGCTTGGGCAGCACCCGCCGGATCTTGGCCGAAGCCGTCTCACCGGCCGTGTGCTGCGACGTCGGGAGGCCTGCCCGGCGGCCGGCGGCCAGGCCGAGGAGGACGGCCGTCGCCTCGTCGTCGCTGAGCATCAGCGGAGGCAGGCGGTACCCGGAGCCGAGGCGGTAGCCGCCGTAACGACCGCGCACCGACTCCACCGGGATGTCCAGGTCGATCAGCTGGTCCACATAGCGACGCACGGTGCGTCCTTCGACACCGAGCCGGTCGGCGAGCTCGGCGATGGTCCGGGTGCCACCCGACTGCAGCAGCTCGAGGAGGGTCAGCACGCGGCCAGCTGGTCGGGACATCCTTCCAGGTTACGCGGATAGTGGACCGATCCTGTCCACTATTGGTCGTAGCCTCGGGCCTGCACCCCTTCCGCACAGCCAGAGGAGACCACTATGAACTTCGTCTCGATCCGCGTCATCACCGGCGACGTCGCGCGCCTCGTCACGTTCTACGAGCGGGCCACGGGACTGGAGGCGACGTGGGCCACCGAAGACTTCGCCGAGCTCAAGACCTCCGGCGCGACCCTGGCGATCGCCAGCACCCGGACCGTCCAGGTCTTCGGCCCGGGCTCCGCGCGCCCGGGGGACAACCACAGCGTGATCATCGAGTTCCTCGTCGACGACGTGGACCGCGTCCACGAGAACCTGACCGGGTTCGTCACCGACTTCGTCAACGAGCCCACCACGATGCCGTGGGGCAACCGGTCGCTGCTGTTCCGGGACCCTGACGGCAACCTGGTCAACTTCTTCACCCCGGTCTGACGAGCGGTGGCCGAAGCTCGTCGAACAGACCGTCAGAACGGCGACCTGGCAAGATGTTCCGGACAGGTTCCCGGCTCAGTCACCCGACGGCCATTCCTGGGTCGCGCGGGCTCGGCAATGTCGTGTTCTGCCCTGTCCGTTCGACCCCTCGGGAGATCGATCATGCGTTTGACCCCACGCCTGTCCGCCCTGCTTGCCGTCACCCTCGCCGGTGCCGCCACCGTGCTGCCTGCTTCGCCCGCCCTGGCGGCCGGTGCTCCTGAGCATGTCGACGTCGTCAACACCGCTCACCGCGGGGCCATGGGCCACGCACCGGAGAACACGCTGGCCGCCTTCGCCCTGGGCGGCGAGATGGGGTCCGACCTGGTCGAGTCGGACGTGCAGCGCTCCAAGGACGGTGTCCTGGTCCTCATACACGACACGACGTTGTCCCGCACCACCGACGTCGAGCAGGTCTTTCCCGACCGGGCGCCCTGGCGCGTGAGCGACTTCACCTACGAGGAGATCCAGCAGCTCGACGCCGGCTCCTGGTTCTCGGAGGAGTACGCGGGCGAGCCCGTTCCGACGATGGCTCAGATGATCGAGCTGATCAGGCCGACCCGCGCGGGCATCCTGATGGAGCTGAAGTCACCGGCGCTCTACCCGGGGATCGAGCGGCAGGTCGCCGAGGAGTTCGCGAGCTACCCCGGCTACGTGAGGTCGGCGGTCCGTGCCGAGCGGTTGGCGGTGCAGAGCTTCGACTGGGAGTCGATGGCGCGGTACCACGAGGTGCAGCCGGCCGTCCCCGTCGGCCTGCTGGGCCGCCCCGACGAGGCACTCCTCCCCGAGCTGTCGACGTGGGCCGACCAGATCAACCCGGGCTTCACCACGTTCGACGCCGCGTACGTCGAGACGGTTCACGAGCTCGGTATGGAGGTGCACACCTACACCGTCAACACGGCCGGCGACATGAACCTGGTCCTCGACCGGGACGTCGACGGTGTGATCACCAACTTCCCCGACGTCCTCGAGGACGTGCTCGCCGAACGCCGCACCGCGGGCTGACCAGGAGACCCTTCTGGCTCGGCGCGCGGATGAGCCGAGCCAGAGGGGGCCGCCGGACCGGCACGGCGAGCTCCGAGGGAACATCCCGTCAGGGGCTGGCGGGGAACGCCTTGCCGGGGTTCAGCAGCCCGCGCGGGTCCAGCGCATCCTTGATCGCCCGGTGCATCGCGAGCGTCACCGGGCTGAGCTCCGCCGCCGCGCCCCGCAGCTTGAGGAGCCCGACGCCGTGCTCGCCGGTGACCGTGCCGCCGAGTGCCCGGCACTCGTCGACGATGCGGTCGAACGCCGTCTTCGCGCGGGCCTTCGCCGCGTCGTCGCCCTCAGGAGCGATGATGAGCGGGTGCAGGTTGCCGTCACCGGCGTGCGCGATGTTGGCGATCACGACGTCTGCGTCCTTGGAGATGCTCTCGATGCGGCTGAGCATCTGGGGCACGGCGCCCCGCGGGACGCAGACGTCCTCCGTCAGCACGGGGCCCAGCCGCTCGAGCGCCGGGTACGCGAGACGACGGGCGAGGAACAGCCGGTCGACCTCGTCCGCCGCGAAGGCACGCTCCACGTGGGTGCCGCCCGCGTCCTCGAAGAGCGCGGCGACCTGCTCCGCCAGCGCCTCTCCCGCGCCTCCTGGCTCGTCGACCTTCGCGAGGAGCAGCGCGTCGGCACCCTCGGGGAGCGCCCACTCCTGCCAGTCCGCGACGGCGCGCAGGCAGGTGCTGTCGATGAGCTCCAGGGCCGCGGGCACGATCCCGGCGGCCGAGACGGCGGCCACGGCGTTCCCTGCGTCGGCGAGGGACGGGAACCAGCCCACGACCGCCCGGTCCTCGCGGCCGGCGAGCGGGCGGAGCTTCAGCGTCACGTCGACGATGATCCCCAGCGTCCCCTCGGAGCCGACCAGGAGCCCCGTCAGGTCGTAGCCCGTGACGCCCTTCGCGGTGGTCCGGCCGAGCCGGGCGACCGAGCCGTCGGCGAGCACCGCCGTCATCCCGAGCACGTAGTCGCGGGTGACGCCGTACTTGACGCAGCAGAGCCCGCCCGCGTTGGTCGCGACGTTGCCCCCGATCGTCGAGATCGCCTGGCTGGCCGGGTCCGGCGGGTACCAGAGCCCGTGCTCGGCCACGTGCCTGCGCAGGTCGTCGTTGAGCACGCCGGCCTCGACGACGGCGTACCGCTCCGCCGCGTTGACCTCGCGGATCCGGGTCATGCGTTCCAGCGACAGCACGACGGCGCCGGCCATCGCGTTCGCTCCGCCGGACAGACCCGTGCCGGCGCCGCGCGGCACGACCGGCGCGTCGTGCTCGGCGGCGATCCGCACCGTCGCGACGACGTCGTCCAGGCAGGTCGCGAGCACGACGGCGGCCGGCGTCACGTAGTCGGCCCACTCGGCGTCGTCGTGGGCGTAGCGTTCGACGGACGCGTCGTCGGTGAGCACGGCGTCGTCGGGCAGCGCGGTCTGCAGGGCCGCGGCCAGCGCGGACGGTTCGGTGCGGATCATTGGTCTCGGATCGTATCCCTCACCGAGCCTGCAGCCGGCCCTCCAGGCCGTCGAGCATCAGCGTGAGCCCTGCCGACAAGGTGCGCTGCGGGTCGCCGGCCGACGCGACGGCCTGCCCCACCTTGGACGAGATCGGCAGGTGCTCGTCGCGCATCGCCTGGGCGATCCGTGGTCCGACCAGCTCCCACCACTCGAGGTCGGTCAGCTGCGAGTCGCGGCGGGCGGCGTCGAGCGTGACCTGCCAGCGGGCGGCCGACGTGGCGAGGGACCGGACGGCGGTGAGCGTCTCGTCCATCTCGAGGAGCTCCAGGCCGATGCCGTCCAGCGGGGCGAGCTCGAGCTCGTAGGTGCGGCAGACGCCCGGCCCGAGGACGGGGCGTGCGGGAGGCACCTCGAGCGCCCAGGCGTGGGCGCACCCGTGCTCGAACACCCGCTGCGCGATGTGTTCGAGCCCCGCGCGCCAGTCGCCGACCTCGCCTGGGACGTCGTGCCCGGCGTAGGTGGCTCCGGCCACGTGGTCCAGCATCAGCTCGATCAGCTCGGCCTTGCCGGGTACGTGGCCGTAGAGGGTCATCACGGGCACCCCGACGTCGTCGGCGACGCGGCGCATGGTCAGCGCGCTCAGGCCCTCTGCGTCGGTCAGCCCGATCGCCGCGGTGACTATCGACCCGATCGTCACGCCGGAACGCCCCACCCTGGTCGACGGCTCCCAGAGCAGGCCGACCAGCGCGAGCGGGTCGCGGGGCGGGCGCGCGGTTCGAGGCATCGGGAACAACTTTAGGGTGCGGGGCGTTAGATCCGCGTCTACCGTACAACGTACGAAACGAGGATCTGTGCCCACTTCTCAGGAGACCACCCCCGTCACCGAGGAGCAGCGCGTGCTCGACGCCGCCTGGCGCCGGCGCGCCGACCTGCTCGCCGAGCTCGACAGCGAGCTCGAGGCCGCCCCGGCCACCGACTCGCGGACCACCGAACATGTCCGGCTCGCGCGTCTGAACGCCCGCCGTGGCGAGCTCCGGAGCGCTGCCGACGGCGTGATCTTCGGGCGGATCGACGGCGACGACGGTTCGGTGCGCCATCTCGGGCGGGTCGGTCTGTCCGGCGTCGCGCAGGACAGCGACCCGCTGGTGGTCGACTGGCGCGCCCCCGTCGCGCGTGCCTTCTACACGGCCACGCCGCTGGACCCGCAAGGGGTACGCCGCCGGCGCCACGTCCGCACCAGGGGACCCGAGGTGCTCGGCGTCGACGACGAGCCGATGGACGGCGGGCTCGACCACTCGGGCCTCGTGGGCGAGGGCGCACTGCTGGCCGCGCTGGACGAACGGCGCACCGGCCGGATGGGAACGGCCGTCGCGACGCTGCAGCGGGAGCAGGACGACGTGGTGCGCGCGGACGCGAGCACCGCACTGGTGGTGCAGGGTGGCCCGGGCACCGGCAAGACGGTGGTGGCGCTGCACCGGGTCGCCTACCTCCTGTTCACCCACCAGCACCTGGCGGAGCGGGGCGTCCTGGTCCTCGGTCCGTCCACCCGGTTCCTCGAGTACATCGGCCAGGTGCTCCCGGCGCTGGGGGAGACGGCAGCGGTGGCCGCCACGTGCGACACCCTGGTCTTCGCTGCCGGGGCCGAGCGCGACGAGAGCCGCGTGGCCGCCGAGATCAAGGGCCGCGCCTCCTGGCTCGCCGCACTGCGGCGCTACGTCGAGACCATGGTGCCGACCACCGACCGCCTCGCCCTGGTGCTCGACGGCGAGGAGTACGTGCTGCCCCCGGACCAGGTCGCCGCCGCGCGCCGCGGCGCACGGTCCGGGTCCAGGAGCCTCGACCAGGCCAGGGCACGCTTCGTGGACCGGGTGCACGACCTGCTGACCGACGCGGTGGCCGACCGGCAGACCGAGCTGCTCGCCCACGCCGAGGAGGGTTTCGAGGACGTGCTCGGGCGGCTCGACGCGAGCCTCGCCCGGCGGGACGACCGCGCGGCCCCCAGCGGGGTCAGCGGGTCCGACGTCGACGGCGTGCTCTCCGAGGCCGACCTGGAGGCACTGCGGGCCAGGATCTCGGAGGACCCCGACATCGCCAGGTCCTTGGCTGCCTGGTGGCCGCGACGGGACGCCGCGCACGAGCTCGCCGTCCTGCTGGCGGACCCGGTGCTGCTGCGCGCCCAGGCTCCTGAGCTCACCGATGACGAGCTCGCCGCCGTCACCGCGGAGACCGCGGGGGATCCGCGGAGCTGGTCGAGCGCCGACCTCGCGCTGCTCGACGCGCTGCGGGAGCTGATCGGGGACCCGGACGCGCGGACCTTCGGGCACGCCGTGGTGGACGAGGCCCAGGAGCTGTCACCGATGCAGTGGCACATGGTGGTGCGCCGCTGCCCGTCCCGCTCCATCACCGCCGTCGGCGACATCGACCAGGCCGAGTCCGCGAGCCTGCACACCGACTGGGCGCATGCGGTCGGTGACGCCCTCGGCGACCGCTGGCGTCGTACCGACCTGACGATCTGCTACCGCACCCCGCGGGAGGTCATGGCGTTGACGGCGGACGTGCTGCGGGCAGCGGGCAGCCGGAACGACCCACCGCGCGCGGTGCGGTCCTCCGGCGTCGAGCCGTGGACCCGCCAGGCGACCCACAGGGACCTGGCCGCGGTGGCCCGCGACGCCGTCGCCGGGCTCCAGCAGCGGTACGGCGACGGGACGGTCGGCGTCGTCGCGCCGGCCGGGCGGCTCGCCGCACTGCGCCAGGTCCTGTCCGACGAGGTACCGGTCCTGTCGCCGACCGACGCGAAGGGCCTGGAGTGGGACGCAGCGCTCGTGGTGGACCCCGACGGCATCGCGTCCGGTCCGCGCGGGTGGAACGCGCTGTACGTCGCGCTCACCCGGTGCACGCAGGAGCTCGGGCAGGTGGTCGTCGGCTGAGCGGCGTCAGTCCTCGCGTTTGGGCTTCGACGAGCGCATCCGCTTGGTCGCGGAGCGTTGCTTCTTGGCGGTCAGCCTGCGCTCCTGCGACCCGCGGGTCGCCCGCGTGGGGCGACGCGTCCGCGGGGGAGGCGCCAGCGCGTCGGCCACGACGGCTCTCAGGCGCCGGGCGGCGGCGTCGCGGTTGCGTCGCTGCTCCCGGTGCTCCGAGGCGACGACGGTGAGGACGCCGTCGACGAGCCGGTCGGCGAGCCGGTCCGCGATGCGCTGGCGCTGGGCGTCGCTCAGGACGGCGGACCGGCCGACGTCCCAGGACAGCTCGACGCGCGAGTCCGTGGTGTTCACGCCCTGACCGCCCGGGCCGGAGGAGCGGGAGAACCGCTCGGTGAGCTCGGCCCGGGGGATCGTCAGTGCGGTGGTGACGGTCAGGCCGGGGCGGACGGGAGATGGCATGTGCTCATCGTCCCGCGATCGGGGGCGTGCTCACAGCCGGCGGGGTACTCCGCTCAGGCGGGCGCCTTGAGCGAACCGCCGTGCAGCGCCCAGTTGGACCCGACGGCACTGGGCAGCGTGGGGGAGGACAGCAGCAGGATCACGCGGGCGATCTCGGACGGCTCGATCAGCTGGCCGGTCACCATGCCGTTCTGTTCGGGAAAGCCCTCCAGCACGGCGGCGTGGCTCACGCCCATGGCGGCGGCCACCTGGCCGGTGACGCCGTCTTCCCGGGTCAGGAGAGACGTACGTGTCGCACCAGGGGTGACGACGTTGACGCGCACGCCCTCGCCGCCGACCTGCTCGGCCAGCCCCCGGGAGAACGCGTTGATCGCCGCTTTCGCCGTGGCGTAGGACAGCGGCGCCCGGTGCGGCATCAGCGCCGAGTCGGAGCCGACGTTCACCACCGACCCGCGCGCTCTCTTCAGCGCGGGTAGGGCGGCACGCGTGGTCCGCACGGCGCTGAAGAAGTTCAGGGCGAGAGTCTGCTCCCAGACGGCGTCGTCACCGCCGAACGGGTCGGCGAGCACGCCGTCGGGCAGCACCCCGCCTCCGGCGTTGTTGACCAGCACGTCGAGCCGGGGATCGTCCGCGAGGGCGGTCTCGACCATGCGCTGAGGCCCGTCGGGCGTGGAGAGGTCCGCGGCGAGGAACGTGGCGCCGGTCGCCTCGAGCTCCGGGGTGCTGCGCCGGGAGACGGCGGTGACCGCTGCGCCCTCCGCGAGAAACGCCTGGACGGTGGCGAGGCCGATCCCTCTGCTCGCTCCGGTGACCAGGACGCGCTTGCCTGCAAGGCCGATATCCATCATGTTCTCCCGTTCGTGGGGTGGCTTCCGATGGGCTAACTGGATCACGGGTGTCCTGGGCGTGTCAATAACTAAGACACAGGAGTCTCAGATAGTCCCGGGACGGCCGCGCGTCCGGCTCGGATAGCATGAGCGCGGGAGGCGATGCGTGATGAGCGAGGACGTCCGGTCCAGACCGGTACGAGCGGACGCGCAGCAGAGCATCGTCCGGATCCTCGACGCGGCGCAGCGCGTGCTCGCCGGCGACCCGGGCGCCTCGATGGAGCAGATCGCGGGGGCCGCAGGGCTGGGCAGGGCGACGGTGCACCGGCACTTCCCGTCCCGGCAGTCGCTGGTCGCGGCGCTGGTCGGTGATCTCAACGCCCGCTACAGGAGCGCCTTCGACCAGGCGCGAGTGACGAACGGCCCGCCACTGGTGGGCCTGTACCGCCTCACCGAGATCGCCTTCGAGCTGAAGGTCAGCCATCCCTTCGTCATCAGTCTCACTCCCGCAGAACATGGCTCCGGCACCCCCGCGTCGGACCCCGAGATCCAGGACGGGCTGGAGCGGCTGTTCGCCCGGCTCCATGCGGCGGGCGAGATCACCGTCGACGACCCGGCCTGGTGCCGGCGTCTCTATGTCGCGCTCCTGCACGAGGTCCACGAGCTGCCCGGTGGCTCCCCTGCGTTGACCGGGGCGGTGGACGCGCCGGTCGATGACCTCGACGCGCGGGTCGAGCTGCTGGTCAGGACGCTGCTGGGCGCGCTGGGCGGTTCGCGTCTCAGCGGCCCACGGCGTGCTCCGTGAGCCGGACGACTGCCTCTGCGATCTTCGGCCCGAACATGACCGCGTCGTTGTGCCCGGCGCCCGGGAGCACTACGTGCTCGACCAGCCGTGGTGCGGCGCGTGCCACGGCCTCGCTCTGTGCCGGCGGCACGATGTCGTCGCGGCCGCCGTGCACGACGGTGACCGGGACCTGCGTAGCGGCCACGTGGTCGAGGACCGCGTACCGGTCCCGCAGCAGCGTCTCGACGGGCAGGACGGGGTAGTGGTGCGCGCCGAGGTCGGCGAGGGAGGTGAACGGTGAGCGCAGGAGGAAGCCTGCGGGCGGCGCCTCGGCCTGGAGCGCGGCGACGACCCCGGCGCCGAGCGACTCGCCGAAGTAGATGGTCCGCTCGGGCGGGTAGCCCCGCTCGGCCAGTGCCCGCTGGGCAGCCCGCGCGTCGAGAGCGAGCCCGGCCTCGGACGGCCGGCCGGGGTTCCCGCCATAGCCGCGATAGTCCAGCAGGAGGACCGCGAAACCGCGCTCCGTGAGCAGCTCGGCAAGTCCGGCACGCCCGAGCCGGTTGCCGCCGTTGCCTGGCGCGACCAGGACGGCGACCTCACGGTCGCGCACCTCGGGCGCCGGCGGGACGAACCAGGCCGCTAGGTCGAGCCCGTCGGCGGTGACCAGCGTGACGTCGACGCCGCCGTCGAGCGTCGACGCCGCGGGGCCCGGCGACGAGCGGTCGGGGTGGTACACGAGCTCGTCCTGACCGAGCCAGGCGGCGCCGACCGCCAGGCTGGCGACCCCCGCAAGGATGCCGGCCGTCAGTGCCGCCGTCCGCACCGCGCGTCGTAACGCTGCCATGCCTTCATCTTCCGCCGTCCTCGGCCGTCGCCGCCAAGCCTTCCGGTAGGCCTGCGGACCGAGGTGGGCCCTGGAAGACACCAGGGCCCACCTTCATGGTCGTGTCACTTGCCCCGTGCCGTGAGGAACTGCTCGGGCCGCAGGGCGCGGGAGACGATCCTGGTGTCGCCGATCCACCCGTAGAAGCCCTGCCCGTACCGTTCGGCGGACTGGGTGCCGCCGACGGCGAACGGCTTGCCGAGCGTGGAGATGCCCCGCGACTCCTCGGCCGCGTTGCGCACGATCTTCGAGCCGTCGACGTACATCACCGTGTGCCGGCCGTCGTTGACGAGGGCGACGTGCATCCAGCGGCCGACCGGGATCGCGTGGCTCCACGAGGTGGGGTCGGCGTCGACCGGCACGGGATAGACGACGAACTGCAGGAACCGCTCGCCCGACAGGTTCAGGCTGCACGTCGGCTCGTCGTCGGACCATCCGCTGTGCTTGCCCGCGTCGCCGGCGCGCCCCTCCCAGCTGAGGATGCCCATCCAGGAGTGGTCGCCCTCAAACGGTTCCGGCAGCTTGAGGAACGTCTCGATCGTGTAGCCGGACTCGAATGTCGCGCTGTTGACCGGCGCGTCGGGGCCGGTCCGCAGCACAGCGCCCCGGTCGGGTCCCTTGCCGCCGTCGAACCGCAGGCTCGCGTGGGCCGGCTGGGCGTCGTGGTGCTCGTCCGACCAGGTCAGCGCCTCCGGGGCGCTCGCGTGCAGGAGCTCGGAGGTGAGGTCGTTGCCGTTACCCGTGAGGTCGCGGGCCACGGTGCCCGGCGCGACCGGGGCGCCGTCGGCTCCCGCGGTGGCGAGCCCCGCCTCGTCGAACCGCCAGTACGCGACGGTGCCCCGCGGCATGACGGCCGACGGCGCGAGCGGTACCGGCAGGACCGGCGGTGCGAACGCGGCGAAGCGCTCGTCGAAGTCGATCTCGACGGTGAACCGGTCGACATCCCCGCTGAGCTCGACGTGCTCCGACTCCAGGGGCGTCGGGTCCCGCTTCTCCAGGAGCCAGGGCGAGAACGTCTCGACGTCGATCACGCCGCGGGCCAGGTCGAACGAGTAGTACCGCACCATGCCCGCGCCGCCGTAGTAGCGGTCCTGATAGTTCGTGATGTGCAGGTGCACCGGGTTGCCGGCGTCGTTGGTCATCGTCGTGCGGCCGGAGGGCCAGTAGTGCCCGCCGAGCGCGAGGAAGATCTGGTCGTTGCCCTTGATCAGGCGGTCCCAGAGGCGCTTCCCGTTGTCGGACAGCTGCGCCTGGCCGTCGCCCTCGGCCCAGACGATGTCGTGGGTCGTCAGGACCGCGGGGAGCGGGTGCTCGTCGAGCACGCCCTGGGCCCACGTGAGCCCGGCGTCGGACGCCCGCCAGTCCAGCGCCAGGACCAGCCACTCCCGTCCGCCGCCGCGGACCACGTGGTAGCTGTTGTACCCGTCGGGGGAGGAGCCGCCGTAGGTCTTCATCCGGGAGAACCGCTGCGGCCCGAAGGTGCGCAGGTACGGCGTGTCGCCCCGCTGGTCGTCGCCGCCGACGTCGTGGTTGCCGGCCAGCACGCTGTACGGCAGCCGGCCGGCGGCGTCGAAGGCGCGGCTCGCCGCGTGCATCTCGGTCACCGTGCCGTGCTCGGTCACGTCGCCGAGGTGGGCCATGAAGACGATGTTGTCCCGGGCCTGCTCACGCACGAGGTGGCGCAGCGTGGCGCGCACCGGCTCGGGGTCGGAGCCGCCGTCGTCCAGGAGGTACTGGGTGTCGGGCAGGACGGCGAACGTGAATCGCGGGTCGGCCGGGTCCGGGCGGCCGCCGTGCGGCGTGGCGGACGCCGGTGCGGCGGAGGCCGGCGTCGCTGCGGCGCTCGCTGCTGCTGACAGGATCGGGGCGGTCGCTGCTGCCTGGAGCAGGGACCGGCGGGAGAGCTTGTTGTCCACGGTCGCATCGTGGCCGGGTCGGCTGGCGTGGGGGTGACGCGGAGTGGAACGGTGGCTGACCATACGACCACCGACGTCCGCGGTGCTGGCCTGTGCTGTGACCCGAGCACGCTGACCTGCACTGGCTGTCGGCCGCATGCCAGACTGCCCGACGTGCCCGCGCCCGCGTTGCTGCTCCCGTCACCGGTCGAGGTGCTCGACGACGAACGTCTCGACGCGGCGGGCGTGCGGGTGCTGCTCAAGCGGGACGACCTGATCCACCCGGATCTGCCGGGCAACAAGTGGCGCAAGCTGAAGTACAACCTCGAAGCCGCGCAGGCTGCCGGGGCCGCGCGGCTGCTGACGTTCGGCGGCGCGTACTCCAACCACATCCGGGCGGTGGCAGCTGCAGGCGCGCTGTTCGGGTTCGAGACGATCGGCGTGATCCGGGGCGAGGCGCATGACCCGCTGAACCCGTCGCTGCGGTTCGCGGTCGACCACGGCATGCGCCTGACGTACCTGGACCGCCAGACGTACCGGCGCAAGACCGACCCCGACGTGTCTGACCGCCTCGCAGCGGAGTTCGGCGACTTCTACCTGGTGCCCGAGGGTGGCAGCAATGCCCTGGCCGTGCGCGGGTGTGCCGAGCTGGTCGGTGAGATCGACGAGGACTTCGATGTCGTCTGCTGCGGCGTCGGCACTGGTGGGACGCTTGCCGGGCTTGCTGCTGGGCTCGCTACCGGGCAGCGGGCGATCGGCTTCTCTTCGTTGAAGGGCGGCAGCTTCCTGTCCGACGACGTCGCCGCGCTCCAGCGTGCCGCTCTCGGCGAGGTGACCGAGAACTGGGAGATCGAGACCGGCTACCACTTCGGCGGGTACGGCAGGGCGAAGCCCGAGCTGACCGAGTTCGTCGACGACTTCCAGGCACGGCACGGCGTGCGCTTGGACCGGGTGTACGTGGCCAAGATGATGTACGGCGTCTACGACCTCGTCGCACGGGGGCGGTTCCCCACCGGGACGAGGATCGTGGCGGTGATCACCGGCCCGGACTTCGTGTCGCTGACGCGTTAGTTGTCGGGCGAAGCCGGGTGACCTCCACGGCGTCGGACCGGGCCGAGCCGCAAGTTGATCGTCAAGCCGGTTGCTCAGCCGCAACGTATGGGTCGATCAGGGGTCCGATCGACCCATAACCTTCGGCTCGGCGCCTCGGAGACGATCACTTTGCGGTTCGGCACCGCCGGTGACATCGATCTTGCGGTTCGGCGCCGCGATGCGCTCGCCCGCGCCCCACTCCGCGCCACCCCCGTCTCAGCGCACCATGCTGTTCCCGTGCACGGCCGCCAGCCGGGCCTTCACGCTGAGCAGGGTCTCGATGATGAGGTCCTCGCGCCCGTCGCCGAGCCGGCTGATCGGCACCGCGATGCTCATCGCGTCCACGGCGTCGTGGCTCAACGGGAGCGCGACGCCGAAGCAGCGCACGCCCATGCAGGACTCCTCGCTCTCGGTGGCGTAGCCCTGGTCGGCCGCGCGGTCGATGATCTCGAGCACTGCGTCCTTGTCGGTGGTCGTGCGCGGCGTGATCGCGGAGATCGACTCGGGCACCAGGTCGCGGCGGGCGTCGGCCGGCATCTCGGCGAGCAGCGCGCGCCCCAGCGAGGTGGCGTACGCCGGGAGCCTGCGCCCGACGGCGGAGTGCATGCGCAGCGGGTGCACCGACTCACGCTTGGCCGTGTAGATGACGTCGGCGCCGTCGAGGCGTCCGAGGTGGACGGTCTCCTGCGTGGCGGCGGCCACCTCGTCGAGCACGGCCGTGGCCCGCGCCAGCGCCGGGTCGCCGTCGAGGTACGCCGAGCTCACGACGAGCGAGTGGATACCGAGCTGGTAGACGCTCCCTGTGGGGTCCGTCTGCAGCCAGCCCCGGTCGGTCATGGTCCGCAGCAGCGCGTGGAGGCTGCTCTTGGGGATGCTGAGGCGCGTCGAGAGCTGCAGCTGGGTTCCAGGGCCGTTGGCCGCGATGTCGTCCAGCAGGTCCAGTGCACGGGCCGCTGACTTGACCGGCCCGGCGTCGTTGGTGCCGGTCGTCTCACTCTGGAGCTCCCTCTGAAGCTGCATGAACGCTCTCCTCTGGTCCTTCTGCGGGGCACCGGGACCGCCCCGGGGTGATTATCACCCTACTCCCGAGTTCGCATACGTGGACATGTTTCGACCCCTTGACCAGTGAGCCGGATCACGTCTATCGTCGAGCAAGTTCACATAGACGAACGCAGTTCACAGACCGAGGGTGATACATGATCCAGGTTCGATACTCGACATCTCCGTCCAGCGCGGAGACGGCCACAACTGCGGAACTGCGGGAGAACTTCCTCGTCCCAGACCTGTTCGTGAGCGGTGAGGTCCGCGGCACGTACACCCATGACGACCGGATGGTGATCGGCGGAGCCGTGCCCGGCACCGGTGAGGTCGGCCTACCGGCCTGGACCGAGGTGCTGGGCACCGAGAGCCACCTCGAGCGTCGCGAGCTCGGCGTCATCAACGTCGGCGCCGCCGGCCACGTCGTCGTCGACGGCGAGAAGTTCGAGCTCGAGCACCTCGACGGCCTCTTCGTCGGCCGGGGGAGCGAGGTGTCCTTCGTCGGCGCCGAGGCAGCGTTCTACTTCGTGTCCGCCCCCGCCCACGCGACGTACCCGACCCAGGCGCTCAGCCACAGCGAGGTGGAGCCGGTAGCGCTCGGCTCGGCGGAGGCGGCCAACGAGCGCAACCTCTTCCGTTACGCCTGGGGCAAGGAGCTGCAGACCTCCGTCCTCCAGTTCGGCGTGACGGTCATCGCCAGCGGTTCGGTCTGGAACACCTTCCCGCCGCACCTGCACGCCCGCCGCACCGAGATCTACTGCTACGTCGACCTCGACGAGCAGGACCGCGTCTTCCACGTCATGGGCCAGCCCGGCGCCACCCGCCACCTCGTCCTGCGAAACCGCGAGGCCGTCATCTCTCCGCCGTGGTCGATCCACTCCGGAGCGGGCACCGGGTCGTACGCCTTCATCTGGGCCATGGCCGGTGAGAACAACGCCTACACCGACCTGAGCCCCGTGGCGCTGGAGGACCTGTGACCACCTATCCGGCCGCTGATCCCACCACAGCGCCCACCACCGAGCCCGCCACCGAGGCGCGCTCACCCTTCGACCTGCACGGCAGGTGCGCGGCGGTGACCGGTGCGGGGCGTGGCCTCGGCCAGGCGATCGCGCTCGGCCTCGCCCGGTCGGGGGCGGACGTCGTCCTGCTCGGCCGGCCGGGCAACCAGGAGGCCACCCGCGACCTGGTCGCCGACCTCGGGGCCAAGGTCGACGTCGTCGACCTGGACGTGAGCGACCTCGACGCGGTCGAGCAGGTCAGCGCCGAGCTGAACGCCTCGCGTCAGATCGACGTCGTGATCAACAACGCGGGCATCATCGACCGCGCGGACTCCGTCGCCGTCAGCCGCGGCTCCTGGGAGCGCGTGCTCGACGTCAACCTCAACGGGCTCTTCTTCCTCACCCAGCAGCTCGGCCGGCCGATGGTCGAACGCGGCCACGGCAAGATCGTCAGCATCGCCAGCCTGCTGTCCTTCCAGGGCGGCCTGCGCGTGGTGTCGTACGCCGCCAGCAAGCACGGCGTCGCCGGCATGACCAAGGCGCTGGCCAACGAGTGGGGACCCCACGGCGTCCAGGTCAACGCCATCGCGCCGGGCTACATGGTCACCGACAACACCACGGCGCTCCGCGCGGACGCGGACCGCTCACGCTCCATCCTCGAACGCATCCCGGCCGGCCGCTGGGGCACCGCCGAGGACATCGCCGGCGCCGCCGTGTTCCTCAGCTCCTCCGCCGCCGACTACGTCAACGGTCACGTGCTGGCCGTCGACGGCGGCTGGATGGCCCGCTGACACCGTCCCTCTCACCACAGTCCTACCGCCGCGCTGCGGCACAGAACCACCTGGCATCGAACGAAAATCGAGGAAACGACAATGAAGTTCACCTCTCGACACTCTGCCGCTAGAAACACGGCCGCCGTCCTCGGCGTCGCCCTGGCGGCCGCCACTCTCACGGGCTGCACCGAAACGGCTGCCGGGGGCGACGACGCCGCCGCAGCCGGCGCGTGCGAACCCTCCGACATCACCCTGGTGGGCCAGGTGCGCAACGAGTCCAACCCCTACGAGGCCGCATGGCTGGACGGCGGTGACGCCTTCGCCGAGCAGGTCGGCCTCACCCAGGAGCGGCTCACCTACGACGGCGACTCGACGCGGCAGCAGGAGCAGATCAGCCAGCTCCTCGCCGGCGACACCGAGTGCCTGGTCATGAACATCCTGCCCAACGGCGACTCCGACACCCCGCCCATCGTCGAGGGCGCCGAGGCGGCGGGCGCCTACCTCGTCACCCAGTGGAACAAGCCGGCCGACCTGAACGTCGCCGACTACGACACCTGGCTGTCCCACATCACCTACGACGGCGTGGAGTCCGGCAAGCAGATCGGCGACGCGCTGGCGGAGGCCATCGGCGGCTCGGGCGGCATCGTCGCCCTGCAGGGCGCCCTGGACACCGCCGCCGCCAAGGACCGCTTCGCCGGGCTCGAGGAGTCGCTCGCGGCCAACCCGGACGTCGAGCTGCTCGACGACCAGACCGCCAACTTCTCCCGTGCGGAGGCCCTGGAGCTGACCAAGACGCTGCTCACCAAGCACGGCGAGGAGGTCAAGGGCATCTGGGCCGCCAACGACGACATGGCGCTCGGGGCGCTCGAGGCGCTGCAGCAGGCGGGCCGCGACGACGTGGCGGTGGTTGGCATCGACGCCGTGCCCGACGCGCTCACCGCGATCCAGGACGGCACCATGACGGCCACCGTCTCCAGCGACGGGCCCTGGCAGGGCGGTATCGGCCTGGCCATCGGCTACTGCGTGGCCACCGGCGAGCTCGCCGTCGAGGACATCGCCGAGGAGGACCGCGCCTGGTACGCCGAGCAGTTCCTCATCGAGCAGGACAACGTCGCCGACTTCGTCTCCCCGGAGACCAGCGAGGCCGACTTCGCCTGCGACAACCTCTTCAGCCGGTCGCAGGGCGCGATGTCGTGACCATGACATCCCCCGCCGACGCTGATTCCGAGGTCGTGCACGCGCAGCGCCCCCAGCCTCGGCGGGGGATATCACTCACGGACGCGGGTCCGCCGATCGCCCTGGTCGTCATCTTCGGAGTCTTCGCGATCCTCAGCCCCGACTTCCGCACGATCTCCAACGTCCAGAACGTCCTGGACGCCGCGGCGGTCCTCGCGGTCGTGACCTGTGGGATCAGCTTCGTGCTGATGATGGGGTCGATCGACCTCTCGTCCCCGGGGATCATGGGGGCGGCCGCGATCACGGTCGCCCTCCTGGTCGCCAACAACCGCAACGACAACGACCTCGGGATCCTCGGAGTCATCGTGGCCGTCCTCCTCGCGGCCGCGCTCGGGTGCCTCAGCGGGCTGGCCCTGGTCGTGCTGAAGGTGCCTTCCTTCATGACGACCCTCGGTGTCTCCGCCGTGGGTCTTGGCGTGGCCACCCTCATGTTCGCGGGCGTGCAGCCCAACGTCGAGGACACCATGCTCCAGGGCTGGGCGGTCGAGCGGTTCCTCGGTCTGGCCTACCTGACCTGGATCGGCCTCGCCTGCGTGCTCGTGGGCTGGCTGGTGCAGCGCTACTCGCGCCTGGGCCGGTACGCGTTCGCGATCGGCGGGGCCGAGGAGGTCCTGGCGCTCTCCGGGGTGCGCGTAGCGCCCTACAAGGTGGCGGTCTTCACGATGGCGGGGGCCTTCTACGGCCTCGCCGGCGTGATGGTCACCAGCCAGCTGGGCGCCGGCCTCGTCCAGGCGGGCAGGGGCTACGACTTCTCCGCCATCACGGCCGCCGTCGTCGGCGGCACGCTCCTCATCGGCGGCCGCGGCGGCATCCTGCACTCCACGGTCGGGGTCCTGCTCGTGACGGTCCTCACCAACGGACTTGTCCAGGTCGGCGTGAGCCCCTACTGGCAGGGCGGTGTGCAGGGCCTCATCGTCGTCGCGGCCGTAGCGGCCGCCGTCATCCCACAGCGTCGTAGGAACCAGGTGACCAAGTGAGCACGAACCTGCAGACCCAGCCCGGGCCACGGGTGCCGGCGGCCGAGCACGCACTCGAGGTGCGCGGGCTGGTCAAGCACTACCCGGGCGTCAAGGCGCTCGACGGCGTCGACCTGGTCGTGCGCCAGCACGAGGTGCTTGGCCTGGCCGGCGAGAACGGCGCGGGCAAGTCCACGCTGCTCAAGGCGCTGGTCGGACTGGTGCGGCCGGACGCAGGCGAGATCTGGGTGCGGGGGGAGCAGGTGCGGCTCAGGAACATCGTCGACGCCGCGGACCACGGCATCGGCATGGTGTTCCAGGAGCAGTCGCTCGTGCCCAACCTCACCGCCGCCGAGAACATCGTGCTCGGCAGCGAGGGGCCCGGCGTCCGCCGCGGCATCTACCGCTGGAACACGATGCGCAGGCTCGCGCAGGAGCAGCTCGACAAGATCGGGTCGCACATCGACCCGCTCGCCCGCACGGACACCCTGAGCTTCGCCGACCGGCAGATGGTCGAGATCGCCAAGGTGCTCCGGATCGAGGAGCGCACGTCCCACCCGCCGGTGATCATCCTCGACGAGCCGACGTCGGTGCTGGAGTCGAAGGAGATCGAGACCCTGTTCACCCAGGTGCGCCGGCTGCGCGAGTTCGCGTCCGTGGTCTTCGTCTCGCACCGGCTCGACGAGGTGCTCGACGTCTGTGACCGGGTCGCCGTGCTGCGTGGTGGCCAGTCGGTGGGGGAGGTGTCCGCCGCGGGAGCGGCCCCCGCCGAGCTGCACCGGATGATGATCGGCTCGACCGGGGCCGACGACCACTACCACGGCGCGGCCGCCGGGCGGTCCGACCAGGACGGGCGGTCCGACGAGCCCCGCAGGCCCCGCCTCGTGGTGCGTGGCCTGTCCGGCAAGTCCTTCCACGACGTCGACCTCGACGTGCACGCCGGCGAGATCGTCGGCATCGTCGGCGTCCACGGCTCCGGGCGCGAGGACGTGTGCCGGGCCCTCTTCGGCGCCGAGCCCACCACGGCAGGCGAGGTGGTGCTCGACGGCGAGAAGCTCGAGCTGTCCGGCACCCGCGCGGCATGCGCGGCGGGGGTGGGGTACGTCCCCGCCGAGCGCAAGACCGAGGGCATGGTCGGCCCGATGTCGGTCGCCGACAACATGACGCTCACCAAGCAGCAGTCGCGCTGCACCGGCCCGCTGGTGCGGCCACGGAAGCAGGCGACGCTCGTGGACCGGTGGATCGAGCGGCTCTCGATCCGCACCCCGCACCGGGGCACCGCTATCCAGCGACTGTCGGGCGGCAACCAGCAGAAGGTGGTCCTGGCCCGCTGGCTCGTGGCCGGCGACGTCCGGCTGCTGCTGCTCGACCACCCGACCCGTGGCCTCGACATCGGGGCGCGCTCGGAGGTGTACCGGCTGATGCGCGAGCTCGCGTCCACCGGCGTGGCCACGGTGCTGCTGGCCGACAGCCTCGAGGAGGCGATCGGCATGTCCGACCGGATCATCGTGATGAGCGATGGCCGCGCGACCACGGAGGTCGCGGCCCCCGCGGGCGGCAAGCCGACCCCGCTCGACCTCGTCAAGGAGATGGTCTGACCATGTCCACGCCCGTCCTCACCCCGCCGGCGCCCGACGCCGCCGCTCTGGCCCGCCCCACCGTCGGTCAGCGGCTCACGTCGTTCATGCCGGTCATCGCGCTCGTCGTCCTGCTGGCGGCGCTGACCATCGCCGACCCCGGCTTCCTGACGCTGAACAGCCTCACGGCCGCGGTCCGGACCTCGGCGCCGCTCGTCGTGCTCGCGGCCGGCGCCACCCTGGTGGTCCTGTGCGGCGGTATCGACCTGTCGATCGCCGCGCTCTGCTCGCTGGCGACGGTCTTCTTCGCGCTGTGGCTGCCCGATCTCGGCGGGCTCACCATGATCGCGCTCATCGCGGCCACCGGCGCGATCGGGGCCCTGCAGGGCATCGCTCACGTGCTGTTCCGCATCCCGTCGTTCATCGTCACGCTCGGCGGGATGAGCATCTTCACCGCGATCGCCCTGGTCATCTCGGACGCCGGACCGATCCGGGTGGTCGACCGGGAGGCCACCAACTGGATCACGCTCTACGTCGCAGGCGTGCTGCCGATGTCGTTCGTCGTCGCGCTGGTCGTCGTCCTGGTCGTCTCCCTGATCCTCCGGCTCACCCCGCTCGAGAGCTGGATCCGGGCCACCGGCTACTCCGAGTCGGCGGCCCGGCTGGCCGGCTCGCCGGTCGACCTGGTCAAGATCGCCGCCTTCACCGTGTCCGGCGCCTGCGCCGGCCTGGCCGCGGTCATGCTCGTCTCCCGGAACTTCAGCGGCAGCCCGACCATGGCCGACAACCTGCTCCTGCCGGCGGTGGCGGCCATCGTCGTGGGCGGCACCGCCATCACGGGTGGTCACGGCTCGCTGTGGCGCAGCCTCGCCGGGGCCCTCGTGGTGACCCTGCTCCGCGTCGGGCTGCCGATCGTCGGCGTCCCGTCGGCCTACGAACAGATCCTCTACGGTGCGATCATCGTCGCCGCCGTCGCGCTCACCCTCGACCGATCGAAGGTGCTGATCATCAAGTAGCCGGCGCCGACCTCAACCCCAGCTCAGCCCCACCACCGATCCCTGACCCCGAAACCACGGAAGGCTCCCCATGCCCGAGAGCTCCCATCTCCTGCCCGCCGTCTCCGCGTTCCTCTCCTCGCCCAAGCAGCTGCTGATCGACGGCGAGTGGGTGGACGCCAAGGACGGTCAGACCTTCGCCACGGTGAATCCCGCGACCGAGGAGGTCCTCGTCCAGGTCGCCCAGGCCTCGGCGGTCGACGCCGACCGTGCGGTCGCGGCCGCGCGCAACGCCTTCGAGCACGGTTCGCCCTGGTCCAGGATGACTCCGCGCGACCGTTCGCACCTGCTGTGGCGCATCGGGGACATGATCGAGGAGCGCGCCGAGGAGTTCGCGCAGCTCGAGTCCCTCGACAACGGAAAGAGCCTCGCGTCCGCCCGTGGCGACGTCGGCGTGGCCGCCGAGCTGTTCCGCTACTTCGCCGGCTGGGCCACCAAGATGGAGGGCACGACCATCCCGATGTCGGTGCCCGGCCGCGACTTCCATGCCTACACCCGCCGCGAGGCCATCGGTGTCGTCGCCGGGATCGTGCCGTGGAACTTCCCGCTCACGATGGCCTGCTTCAAGATCGTCCCGTCGATCACGGCGGGCAACACGATCGTGCTCAAGCCGGCCGAGCAGACCCCGCTCACCGCGCTCCGGCTCGGCGAGCTGCTGCTGGAGGCCGGCGTCCCGGCCGGCGTCGTCAACGTCCTGCCCGGGTTCGGGGACGCCGGCGCCGCCCTGGTCGACCACCCGGGCGTCGACAAGGTCGCCTTCACGGGCAGCACCGAGGTCGGCAAGAAGATCGCCGCCGGCGCCTCGAAGAACCTCAAGAAGGTGTCGCTGGAGCTCGGCGGCAAGGCGCCGAACATCATCTTCGCCGACGCCGACCTCGACGCCGCGATCGCCGGCGCGGCCCTGGCCGGCTACTTCAACGAGGGCCAGTGCTGCGTCAACGGCTCACGCCTCTACGTCCAGCGCGAGGTGTTCGACCAGGTGATCGAGGGCGTCGCCGCGGCGGCCAAGGCCATCACGGTCGGTGACGCCTTCGACCCGGCGACCACGATGGGGCCGCTCGTCTCGCAGGAGCAGCACGAGAAGGTCATGGGCTACGTCCGCGGCGCCGTGGCCGACGGCGCCACGCTCGCAGCGGGCAGCCCCGACCCGGCCGCCGAGAACGGGTACTTCTTCGCGCCGACCCTCATCACCGGTGTCACCGAGCGGATGGCCGTCCAGACCGACGAGATCTTCGGGCCCGTCATCACGGCGATCCCGTTCGACACCGAGGACGAGGTCGTCGCGGCGGCCAACAACACCGTCTACGGCCTGGCCGCGGGCGTCTGGTCGCGCGACCTCAGCACGGCCCACCGGGTCGGGAGCCGGCTGCAGGCCGGCACGGTCTGGCTCAACACCTGGCACGCGGACGACGTCACCCTCCCGCGGGGCGGCTTCAAGCAGTCCGGCTGGGGCCGTGAGCTGGGGTCGTTCGGCCTGGACGACTACACCGAGCTCAAGACGGTCATCGCGGAGCTGCGGTGAGCGTGCGCCGCGACCGCTGAACCGGAACACCGGAAACCAGGACCCCGAGGACCCCCAGGAAATCAGGAACCCAGAGTGAGGTCTGGGCGGCCGGCCCCGTACGGGGTCCGGCCGCCCGGGCTGCCGTCATGTCCATGAACCACGTGCGAAAAGGGATTCAACGATGAACCTGCTACGCAGACCTGACCGGCGGCGCCGCACGCGTCGTCCCCACCGAGCGCTCCCGCGCCTGGCGGCCATGCTGGCCGCCGTGGCGGTGGCCGTACCCCTCGGCAGCGGCGTCGCGCTCGCCGCGCCCACCACCGCGTCGCCAGCGCAGGCCGCCGTCGGCTCCGTCGACGACGGCGAGCTGCGCGTCCTCCTCTTCTACAAGCCCAACTTCCACGCGTCCCACGTCCAGGCCCGCCAGGCCGTGCGCGACCTGGCCACGGACCTGGGCGCCGAGTACTCGCAGCCGGTCGACATCCAGGAGACCGACGACGCCGCCGCGTTCACCACGGAGAACCTGGCGACCAAGGACGCCGTGGTCTTCGCTCAGACCGGAGGCGTCCTGTTCAACGTGGACCAGCGCGCCGCGCTGGAGGCCTACATCCGTGGTGGCGGCGGGTACATGGGCCTGCACTACGCCGGCTGGTCGGTCGGGCAGAGCGAGCACGACGTGAACCCGTTCTACGCCCAGCTCGTCGGCGCGGTGTCGGAGGGCCACCCCGAGGACCCCGCGGTGCGCCCCGGCCGGGTAGTGGTCGAGGACTCCTCGCACCCGCTGACCCAGGGCCTCCCGGACGAGTTCACGCGGAGCGACGAGTGGTACGACTGGCTGGTCAACCCGGCCCCGAACGTGCGCACCCTGCTCAACGCCGACGAGTCGTCGTACGGCGGTGGCGACAACGGCACGAACCACCCGATCACCTGGTGCCAGGAGATCGACTCCGGCCGGTCCTGGTACTCGGGGATGGGGCACGAGGGCTCCGCGTACGCCGAGGCCCCGATCCGCACCCAGATGAAGAACGGCCTGGCGTACTCCGCGGGCCTCCTCCCGGCGGACTGCTCACCGCCCGACAAGGCCGAGCAGGGTTCCTGGAGCGGCGTCACCCCGTGGCCGCTGGTCCCGATCAACGCGGCGCTGACCTCCGACGGCCGGGTCCAGTCCTTCGGCAGCGTCTCCTCCGGCTGCACCGACGACTCGCCCTACGACTTCGGCGGCAACTCGTGCGTCACCCAGGGCGGCCAGATGGAGATCGACGTCTGGGATCCCGCGGAGCCACGCACCACGGCGAACGTGCGCGACAACGTCGTCACGAACTCGACGTACACCGACCTGTTCTGCTCGATGCAGGTCCAGATGCCGCACCGGCGGGCCACGATGACCGTCGGCGGCGACGATGGTCTGGGCGGCAACGCGCCCAACGACGCGTCGCTCGGCGTCACCAGCTACACGACGAACCAGGGCCTGCGCAACGAGGCCCCGATGAACTACCCGCGCTGGTACCCCACTGGGACCACGCTGCCCGACGGCTCCGTCGTCGTGCAGGGCGGCAGCCTCAAGGGTGGCCCCGGTGGCCCGGGCGTCCTGACCCCCGAGATCTACACGCCCGACGAGGGCAGCTCCTGGCAGCTCCTGGAGGGGGCCACCAGCGCGGCGGCGTACGGCGACGGCGGCAACGGCAACGGACCCGACGAGAACCGCTGGTGGTACCCCCGGGCGTTCGTCGCGCCGGGCAACGGCAACGTCTTCAACATCACCGGCACCCAGATGTTCGAGCTCGACCCCTCTGGCGACGGTGAGGTGATCCTCCGGGGCGCCCTGCCCGAGGAGATCGCCGACCAGGGCGAGCTCGGCAACCCGGTCGGTGCGACGTCCACCGCGACGATGTACCGGCCCGGCAAGATCCTGCAGGTCGGTGGCGGCTGGTGGGCCAACGGCGGCGGCCCGGACGGCGCTCGCGCCGGCTTCACCGTCGACATCACCGGCGGTACCGACACGCCGGTGGTCGAGGCGACCGAGCCGATGCAGTACCAGCGGCACTGGGCCACCTCGACGGTGCTGCCCGACGGCAACGTGATCGTCACCGGTGGTTCCCGCGACAACAACGGCAACGGTGGCTACGTCACCACCGCCGAGATCTGGAACCCCGAGACCGGCGAGTGGAAAGAGGTCGAGGTGCCCTACGAGCACGCCCGCCTCTACCACTCGACGGCGCTGCTCCTGCCCGACGGCCGGCTGATGGTCGGCGGCGGCGGTACGCCGGGCCCACGCAACTACACGGACGTGGAGTTCTACTCCCCGGCGTACCTGTTCGACGGTGACGAACCGGCGGTACGTCCGGAGGTCACGGGCGTCCCGAAGGAGGTCGGCTACGACGGCACGTTCGACGTGCAGGCCGACGGCCAGGTCTCCCGGGTCACGCTGGTCCGCAACGGCTCGGTGACGCACGGGTTCAACAACGACCAGAACTTCCAGGACCTGGCGTTCTCCCAGAACGACGGCGCCCTGACCATCGAGACCCCGGTCGACGGCACGTACGCCCCGCCCGGTGCGTACATGCTCTTCGTCTTCGACGAGGACGGCACCCCGTCGGTGGCCGACATCGTCCAGATCGACCCCGAGGTCGAGATGGACGCCCGCGCCCCGCACCTGGTCGACCAGCTCGAGTACCCGCGGATCCCGGCCGAGTGGCGCTCCGCCAACCCGCCGGCGGTCGTGGACGTCGAGCCGGGCAACGGCCGGATGTCCCCGTGGGAGGTCGACAGCGAGGTCCAGCTCGTTCGCGCCGCGGCGCCCAGCCAGGGCGGCCTCGGTGCCACGGGCTATCACCTCGGCGTCGGCAGCGAGGGCAGCCTGACCCGTACGGTCGAGGGGCTGGACCCGGGTCGTGAGTACCGCATGTCGCTGCGCTACGCCCGCGACAGCCGGTCCGACGGCACCGCGCCAGGCACCGCCGACCTCTCGATCGGTGACCTGTCGACGACCCTGACGGCGGACCCGGACGTGTCGTCGCAGGAGTCGTTCGACAAATACGTCGGGACCTTCGTCGCCGGGGCACGGTCGGAGGATCTGACCGTCGCTGCCGGAGACTCCGGCGCGGGCGTCATGGTCGACGACCTGGTGATCGTGGGCTCCGACCCTGGCGCCTCCGACGTCCCGGTGCACTACGAGTTCGACGAGGGCTCCGGGACCCGCGCCGCCAACACCGGCACGGACCCGTCCGTCGGCGCGGCCGCGCTCACGGGAGCCACCGGGTGGAGCGAGAACGGCGTGCACGGCGACGCCGTCGACCTCACCGGTGGGTCCAACGCCAACGCGGTGGACCTGCCCGACAACCTGCTCCAGGGCGAGGAGAACTTCAGCACCTCGTTCTGGGTGCGGCCCGACACGACGTCCGGCTGGGCCGGCCTGTTCCACATCGGGGACGGGCTCGAGGCAGCGGGCAGCTTCTTCCAGATCCAGCTGCAGACCGACGCCGCCCCCGGTGGCACCGGCCTCGCGGCCACGTTCAAGGCCAAGGGCGACGCCCTGGAGGAACGGGTCTACGCCACACCCACCCAGGACGTGGCGGTCGACGAGTGGAACCACGTCGCGTTCACCCGCCAGGGTGCGACCGGCACGCTCTATCTCAACGGCGAGCCGATAGCGTCCCGCGACGACCTGACGATCGACATGACCGACGTCGGGCCGACGGCCAACAACTGGCTGGGGCGCAACGGCTTCCCCGACCCGGCGTACGACGGCCTCATGGACGACGTCCGCGTCTACTCCTCGACGCTCGGCGACGCCGACATCGCGGCCATGTACGCCGAGGGCAGCGCCCTCGCCACGACCACGACGGTCACCGTGGACCCGGCCTCCCCGTCGCCGTTCGCCGAGCCGGTCACGGTCTCGGCAGACATCGCGGCCGGGGCCGGCGAGGCTCCGGCGGGTGTCGCCGAGCTGTGGGTCGACGGGTCCCGCGTCGGCGGGCAGGTCGACGTCGTCGACGGCGCGGTGCGGTTCACCGACGTCGCCCTCTCACCGGGGGAGCACGACGTCGAGGTCCGTTTCCTCGCCGACGACGGGTGGCGCGACTCCGCGCAGACCGTGCAGCACACGGTCGAGCGGCCGCCGCCGGGCGAGGGGACGCCGATCCACTACGCCTTCGACGAGGGCGAGGGCACGACGGCGGCCAACAGCGGCCTGGACACCTCGGTCGGGGAGGCGACGCTCTCCGGGGCGGCCGGCTGGACCCCTGACGGACGGTTCGGCGCCGGCGTCGACCTGCCCGGTGGCGCCGCGTCGACGGGCAACCAGGTCGAGCTGCCCGACAACATCGAGGCGGGGATGGAGGACCAGTTCAGCGTCTCGGTCTGGGCTCGCCCGGACGCGCTGCCCACGTGGGTCCCGCTGCTGCAGATCGGCAGCAGCACGGACACGTTCTTCCTGCTGCAGTCCAACACCCAGGCCAGCGGCGCCACCGGCTTCGCTGCGACGTTCAAGGCACCGGGCACCCCGGGCAGCGCCCAGGAGCGTCTGGTGCTGGGTGAGGGCAACGACCTGCCCCTCGACGAGTGGACGCACGTGGTGTTCACCCAGAGCGGCTCGGTCGGGAAGATCTACTTCGACGGCGAGCTCCAGGCCACGCGCGACGACTTCACCGTCGACATCGGTGACGTCGGAGTGGGCGGCGAGACGACGACCAACCTCCTCGGTGGCACCAGCTGGGGAGACGCCCGCTGGGACGGGCTGGTCGACGACTTCCGGATGTTCGGGTACGAGCTGACCGCCGAACAGGTGGGCCAGCTCCATGCCGGCCCGGCGGCGAACGTGGCGCCCGTGGGGGCGGCCGACGCCTACGGCACCGTCGAGGACGAGCCGCTGACCGTGGCGGCGCCGGGCCTCCTGGCCAACGACACCGACGCCGACGGCGACGACCTGACGGCGACGGGGCTCACCCAGCCCGCCAACGGCGCGGTCGACCTGGCGGCGGACGGATCCTTCACCTACACGCCTGACGCCGGGTTCGCCGGCTCGGACACCTTCACCTACCAGGCATCCGACGGCACTGTGCAGTCTGCGGCGACGACGGTGACCATCACCGTGGAGGAGGGGGAGCAGCCCCCGGTCAACACGGCTCCGGAGGCGGGTAGCGACGCCTATGCGGCCGTGGGTGGGGAGCCGCTGACGGTCCCGGCGCCGGGAGTCCTGGCCAACGACACCGACGAGGACAGCAACGTCCTTACCGCCACCGAGGTCACCCAGCCGGCCAACGGCGAGGTCACCCTGGAGGCGGACGGGTCCTTCACCTACACCTCCGACGCCGGGTTCTCCGGCAAGGACGTCTTCACCTACCGGGCCGACGACGGGGAGGACCTCTCCGCCGCGGCAAAGGTGACCATCACGGTGAAGTCGCCGGCGGTGACGGCGGTGGTCGGGGTCGCCCTGCCCATCACGTACGGCACGGCGGGCACGGTCTCGGTTGCGGTGTCGCCGGACACGGCGACGGGCGAGGTCGAGCTCTTCGACGGCGACACGAGCCTCGGGAAGGCCACGATCGCGGACGGACGGGGAACCCTCGTCCTGCCGGCCGCCTCGCTCCGGCCGGCGGTGCACGACCTGACCCTCCGCTACGGGGGCGACGCCGACCACCGGGCCTCCTCGTCGGAGGTCAGGGTCGTGGTGGAGAAGGTGGTACCCACCATGGAGATCTCGGCGGAGAAGGCGGGCAAGCGGGCCGTCATCGACGTCGTGCTCACCGCGGAGAACGACGTCCCGGTCACCGGGGAGGTGCGGGTCGCGATCAAGGACGGCTCGACCCTCGTCGGGACCCTCGAGAACGGTCGAGCCAGCTTCGAGGTGCCCAGGCCCAAGAAGAAGGAGCTGACGCTGACGGCGTCCTATCTCGGCAGCGAGCTCGCCCTGGCAAGCTCGACCAGGGTGACGGTCAGAGTGCGGTAACAGGAACGCGGCGTGGGCCCGGAGGACGGATCCTCCGGGCCCACGCCGCGCTGCTTCTCTCTTCTCTTCGAGGCCTAAGTTTCTTCGCTTTGAGCCCGCTCAAAGCGAAGAAACTTATGGCACGAAGGGGGGATGTGACACACGCGCGGGCCAAGAAGGGAAGTGGGGCGGGGTGGGGAAGTGTGTGG
>NZ_JBEZZF010000032.1:0-61060 GCF_040639055.1 Promicromonospora sp. NPDC023987
GGTCGGCACAGGCCTGTGCCGACCTCGATGCAAAGTCACGACCTCGCTGAGCTGAGCTGGGCTGAGCTGAGCTGAGCTAGGTGGGGTGAGGTGTGGTGGCTGAGCTGAGCCTGCTTCAGCGCGGCTGCGCCGGCGCGCTCTCGCGGAACAGGATCTCGTGGCCCACCGTGACCTGCCGTCCCTGTTCCGCGAGGCCGCCCAGCCGGTCGGACAGCCGGTCGAACAGCAGGTCGAACAGCCGGTCGAGACCGGGGAGCCGGCGTCCTGTCGTGGTGGTCAGATGAGTCCGAGGTGGAGCATGGCGTCCGCGACCCGGGTGAAGCCGGCGATGTTCGCGCCCGCCACGTAGTCGCCGGGCACGTCGTACTCGTCGGCGGTCTCCAGCGTCCGGTGGTGGACGGACCGCATGATCTCGGCGAGGCGTGCCTCGGTGTGCTCGAAGCTCCACGAGTCGCGCGAGGCGTTCTGCTGCATCTCGAGCGCGCTGGTGGCGACGCCGCCCGCGTTCGCGGCCTTCCCGGGCGCGAACCGGACGCCCGCGTCACGGAGGAGCCGGATCGCGTCGGGTGTGGTCGGCATGTTGGCGCCCTCTGCGACGATCAGGCAGCCGTTCTCGACGAGCCCCTTCGCGTCGGTGCCGGTCAGCTCGTTCTGCGTGGCGCACGGCAGCGCGATGTCGCAGGGCACCTGCCAGATCGACCCGCCCGCCACGTAGCGCGCGCTGCTGCGGCCCTTCGCGTAGTCGGCGACCCGGCCGCGGTGGCCGTTCTTGATCTCCTTGAGCAGGTCCAGGTCGATGCCGGCCTCGTCGACGACGTACCCGTCGGAGTCGGAGCACGCGACCACGCGGGCGCCGAGCTGGTGAGCCTTCTCGATCGCGTAGATCGCGACGTTGCCGGAGCCGGACACGACGACCTGCTTGCCGTCGAAGGACTGGCCCGCGTGGGCGAGCATCTCGTTGACGAAGAAGACCGTCCCGTACCCGGTGGCCTCCGTGCGCACCTGGGACCCGCCCCAGCTGAGGCCCTTTCCGGTGAGGACACCGGACTCGTACCGGTTGGTGATGCGCTTGTACTGCCCGAAGAGGTAGCCGACCTCACGTTCGCCCACGCCGATGTCGCCGGCCGGGACGTCGGTGTACTCGCCGAGGTGGCGGTACAGCTCCGTCATGAACGACTGGCAGAAGCGCATGACCTCGGCCTCGCTGCGGCCCTTCGGGTCGAAGTCGCTGCCGCCCTTGGCCCCGCCGATCGGCAGCCCGCTGAGGGAGTTCTTGAAGATCTGCTCGAAGCCGAGGAACTTCACGATCCCCAGGTACACGGACGGGTGGAACCGCAGGCCGCCCTTGTACGGGCCGAGCGCGGAGTTGAACTCGACCCGGAAGCCGCGGTTGAGCTGCACCCGCCCGGCGTCGTCGGTCCACGGCACCCGGAAGATGATCTGCCGCTCCGGCTCGCACAGCCTGCGGATCACCTCAGCGTCGGTGTACCGGGGGTGCTTGGCGACGACGGGGCCGAGGCTCTCCAGCACCTCGCGCACGGCCTGATGGAACTCGGTCTCCCCGGGATTGCGGGTGATGACCTCGTCGAAGACCGGGATGAGGCGCTCGTCCAAGTGGGGCACGCGAATTCTCCGTTCGGGTGGTGCAAGGGCAGCGACACGATACGCACTGGCGGCAGCAGGCCGTCCTGGCGTCCCACGGTTTGGCACGACGAGGGGTGCGACCCGACCTCGGGTCGGTGATAGAAAGGACAAGCCACATTTTAATCGGGAAGCGGTGCGTGATGGATGTCGTGTCGGCTGTGCAGGTCGCGGTTGCGTTCACCTGGCTCGGGATGGTGCTGGGGATCTCGTTCCTGGAGACTCCGCTGAAGTTCCGGGCCCCGGGGATCACCGTTCAGCTCGGAGTCGGGATCGGCCGGCTGGTGTTCCGGGCGCTCAACGCGGTCGAGGCGGTCTTCGCGGTCACGCTCGCCGTCGCCGTCGTGCTCGCGCTCCCGGAGGTGCCGTGGTGGCGTGCCGGGCTGACCGCCGCCGTCGCGCTCGTCGTCGCGCTGGGGGCGGGCGTGCTGCGGCCCCGGATGGACGCTCGGCTCCGGATCGGAGGGGCGACCGGTGGGCGTGCGCGGAGAGGGCTCCACATCGGGTACGTCGTCCTGGAGTGCCTCAAGGTGCTGCTGCTGGTCACGATCGGGGTGGCGGCGCTCGCGGGGTGACGGCGCTCGCCGGGCGACCGGTCAGCTGGTCGCCGGCCGGTCGAGCGTGATGAGGCACAGCTCCGGCTCGACGAAGGGGACGAGCTGGGCTGCCGGACCGGTGCTCTCGAGCAGCCGCTGGACCAGGCCGCGGTGCACGGAGCACACGACCTCGGGATGTTCCCTGGCGGCGCCGCGGAACGGGCAGGCGTGCAGCTGGATCGCCTGCCCGTCCGGCGTCAGCTCCGGGTCGAACCCGATCCGGTCGAGCACCTCGACCAGGCCACCGACGGGCCCGTCGGCGGCCGGCGTGTCGAAGGTGTCGGCCCACCGCCGGCCCGCGCTGGTCGCGTCGGCCGCGGGCTCGTTCTCGCGGGCCAGCGTGTCGGCGAGTACCCCGATGAGCTGTTCGCGGGCATCGGAGTCGTGTGCGGCCCCGGCCGGCGCGTAGAGGATGCGTGGCCGCCCGCGTCGCTTCTCCGCGCTGGGCCGACGCCGGGCCAGGCCCGCGTCGGCGAGCTGGTCCAGGTGGAAGCGCGCGGTGGTGACGTGCAGCGCGAGTGCCTCGGCGACACCGGCCGCGTCCAGCGGCTCTGCCGCCGCGAGGAGGACGTCCAGGACCTGGCGGCGGCTGGTCGAGGCCAGTGCCGCGTGGTAGTCCTCGCTTCGTCCTGTCATCGGGCTGATCCTCACACCTCCGGTGCGGGCGCCATGCCCTCGCGGCGGCTGATCGTCTCGAGCAGGCTGCCCGACCGCCCGGCCAGGCGCCGCTGCATGGACTCGGCGATCCGGCCCGCCTGCAGCTTCGCACGGTCCGCGATCGGCCCGGAGTACCGGGCGTCGACCGTCGCGGACCACAGGGTCACCCACCGCTCGAAGTGGTCCGGCCCGAGCGGGTGCCGGGAGTGCAGGGCGAAGTGCACCTGCAGCGCGTTGCGCTTGTAGAGGCCGGCGTTGAACAGCACCGTCTCCCAGAAGTCGCACATGATCGGGAGGTGGTGGTCGAGGTCCATCTTCGCGATCTCGGTGAACACCGGCCCGATCAGCGGGTCCTGGAACGCCGCCTCGTAGAACGTCGACACCAGGTGCTCGACGTCGGCTCGAACTGCCAGATCTGCCATGGGGCCATGGTACCCGAATAAAAAGTGGCTAGATGCTTTCAAATCGGCCTGCCCGCTCACCATGGGGTCGCGGTCGCCCACGTCTCGCCGTCCGGGGCGGTCAGCCGGATGGCCACGACGTCGTGCACGGCGACGTCGAGCACGCCGCCGGCCGAGCAGGTGCCCGCGTCCACGACGCACGACCCGAGCAGGACCTCGCGAGTGCCTGGTGCGGGGTCGGGACGCGGGGGCTGCGGGCGTGCCTCGCCGGAGCCTGCTCCACCGGAGCCCGATCGGTAGGGGTAGCGGTCCCCGGCGTCCGACCCGGTCCCCGCTCCGCTCTCTGGTGCGGCGCCTGCTCCGCCGTCGGCCGCGGTGCCCGTGGCGACGGTGACCGCGACCGTGTAGCTCGGCGCAGTCCCGGCGCCGCGAACCACCACGTACGCCCAGGACGGGTTGCCCTCGTAGAGGAAGACCGTGCCGACCGACCGTGTCGGGTCCCCGGACGCCCCGTCGGTCGTGAGGTCGGCGGCCGCGAGGTAGCGGCCGTCCGCCGTGTCGAGCGTCGTGCGGTAGGCGGCGGCGAGGTCGCGGTCCGGTTCCGTGGCGACCCACACCCCCGCGCCGCCGACGCCGAGCAGCGCCACGCCGAGCGCCCCGGCGAGGACGACCGTCCGTGCCTTGTGCCGCCGGACGGCAGCCGGGCCGACGGGTGCGACGCGGCCGTCGGCCAGGGCGGACGAGCCGGCCGGACGGGCGGACCCGTCGGACGTGAGCCGGGCGAGCACGCGGCCCTCGAAACCCGCCGAGGGTTCACGCTCCGGGACGAGCAGGAGCAGCTCGTCGGCCGCGGCGGCCAGCGACGCGAGGTCGTCCCGGCACCTCTCGCAGGTCGCGAGGTGCGTCAGCACCGTGCCGCGCGTGGTGCCGTCGGCGACGCCCAGCGCCACCTCGGTGAGCGCGTCCCGCAGCGCGGCGCACCGTCCGGTCGTCATGGCGTCTCGACCTCCCTCGTGCTCGCCAGCTCGTCGCGCAGGTGCCGCAGCCCCAGGCGGACACGGGTCTTGGCCGTGCCCAGCGGTACACCGGTCCGTTCGGCGATCTCGGCACCGCTGAGCCCGAAGACCGCGGCGAGCACGACCGCCGTCGCCTGCTCGCGTGGCACCCGGGCGAGGGCCGCGTTCACGGTGGTGCCGGTCGCCACGCGTTCGGCGAGGCGGTCGGGGTCCGGGTCCACGATCGTCTCCACCATGACCACGGGGTCGACGGGGACGTCACGCCGCACGCGCAGCACGTCGATCGCGGCATGCCGGGCGATCGCGAGGAGCCACGTCGTGGCCCGGCCACGGCGCGGGTCGAAGGCGTCGGCGTGCCGCCACGCGCGCACGAAGGCCTCTTGCGCTACCTCCTCCGCGACGGCGGGGATGCCCACCACGAAGAGCGCGAGCCCGTACACCCGCGCCTGGTGCCGGCGCACGAAGACGGCGGCCGCGTCCGGGTCGTCCGCGGCCATCCCGGCGAGGAGTGCCTCGTCCGATGCCGTCATGTCCTTTCCTACGTGCACGCACCGCTCGTGGATCTCGCCGTTCACGGATTGCGCCGTCGGGCGAGAGATCCGTCCGGGGGCCACGCCACGTAAGGACCTGTGACGGAAGCCCACGAGGACGACCGGAACGAGGAGGAGCCATGTTCAGACTACGGGGGCACGGACCACGAGGAGCGAGGCTCGTCGCCGGTGCGGCACTGACCGTGCTGCTCGCAGCGGGTTGTGGCGGGGGAGACGGCGGCACGGGTGGCACCGGTGGCGGCTACGGCGGTGGGGCCGGTGGTGGTGGCGACGCGGAGGCGGGCGGCATGACCCTCGAGATCACGTCGCCGCAGGACGGCGACACCGTCGAGGTGCCGTTCACCGTCGAGCTCGCCTCCAGCGAGGAGCTCGGTCCGACGGACTCCGGCGCCCACCACGTCCACGTCTTCTTCGACGGCGACGACCAGGAGTACCAGGTGGTCGAGAGCGACAGCGTCGAGATCGCCGACCTGCCGGAGGGCGAGCACGTGGTCAACGCGTCGCTGCGCAACGCCGACCACTCGCCCGCCGGGGTGGAGACCGAGGTCACCGTGACCGCCGGAGCCGGCGGCACGGGGAGCGACACGGGCGGCGACTCCGGCACCAGCGATGGGTACTGACTCGGCAGGCACCGTCGAGCGCAACGGACGGCTCGCCCGCTGGTTCCACGCCGGCGTCTACGTGACGGTCCTCGTGCTCCTGGCCACGGGGTGGTGGCTGCAGCTGGGCCAGGAGGGCAGGCCGAGCGTGCTCGCGAGAGCCACGGGGGCCTCCGACGCGGAGCTGCACACCGTCACCGGCTGGGTCCTCGCGGGGCTGACTGCGCTGGCCGCCGTCGTCGGCGCGCGGGGGTGGCGCATCTTCTGGCGGGAGTCCGTCCGGTTCCACCGCGGTGACGCCGCCTGGTTCCGGCGGTGGCCGGCCGCGATCTTCACCGGGCGGTTCGGGCGGCACGAGGGCCGGTTCGACCCCGGGCAGCGCATCGCCAACCTGGTGCTCGTCGTGACGCTGCTCGCCCTCGTCGTCTCGGGAGTCGGGCTGGCGCTCGTCAGCGGAGGCCCGGCCTTCGTCTGGTTCCTGCTGGTGCACCGGTGGGCGACGTACGTGGTGACCCCCGTCGTCGTCGGCCACGTGATCATCGCCTCAGGGATCCTGCCCGGCTACCGCGGCGTCTGGCGAGCCATGCACCTGGGCGGCCACCTCCGCCGCACGGACTCTGCCCGCATCTGGCCGACCTGGACCGACCACGGCCCAAGTTGAGTGCGGGGTATTTGCGCTCCAGGGACCGCCAGGAGCGCAAATACCCCGCACTCAACGGCTACTCGACCAGCTTGCCCTCCTGCGAGATCTCCTGGGTCTCGACCAGAGCGGCGATCTCGTCCGGGATCGCCGGGATCTGCTCGCGGACCACGCCCGTGCGCGGGGACCAGACCAGGTTCACCTGCAGCGCGGGGTCGAGGTCCGGGTAGTCCGAGCGGTTGTGGCACCCGCGGGTCTCGCGGCGCTCGCGGGCGGCCTCCAGCGTGGCGCGCGCGGCGATGAGCGACGCCTTGAGGTCGAAGGCGTGCGCCAGGTCCTGGAACCCGGCGATGTCCGGGTGGATACCGACCTCCTTGGCGCGCACCTCGATCTCGTCCAGCTCCCGCAGGCCCGCGGTCAGCCCCTGCTCGTCCCGCACGACGCCGGCGTGCTCGGTCATCGTGTTGCGCACCGCGCGCTGCAGGGCACGCACGTTCTCGTGCCCGTCGGCGGCCAGCAGGTCGGCGACCTCTGCGCGGGCCTCGGCCTCGGCCTCGTGCGAACGACGCTGCGCCTCCAGCCCGGCGGAGTAGGCGGCGGCGGCCCGGCCGACGATGCGGCCGAACACCAGCAGCTCGATCAGGGAGTTGCCGCCGAGCCGGTTGGCGCCGTGCAGGCCGCTGGACGCCTCGCCGATCGCGTAGAGACCGTCCACCTCCGTGCTGTGGTCCTCCGGCCGGACCCACACCCCGCCCATGGAGTAGTGGGCGGTGGGGGCGATCTCGATGGGCTCGGCCGTGATGTCGAGCATCTGCAGCTCGAGCATCGTCTGGTAGACGCGCGGCAGGCGCGTCATGATCGTCTCGCGCGGCAGGTGCGAGACGTCGAGCCAGACGCCGCCGTTCTCGGTGCCCCGTCCCTCCTTGATCTCCGTGTACGCGGCGAGCGCCACCCGGTCGCGGGTCGACAGCTCCATCCGCTCGGGGTCGTAGCGCTCCATGAACCGCTCGCCCAGGGCGTTGCGCAGGATGCCGCCCTCGCCCCGCGCCGCCTCGGAGATGAGGGTGCCCGCGGCGTTCTCGGGCTCGATGATGCCGGACGGGTGGAACTGCACCAGCTCCGGGTCCCGCAGGCGCGCGCCCGCCTCGACGGCGAGCCGGAACGAGTCGCCGGTGTTCTCGTCGCGCCGCGACGACGTGCGCCGCCAGATCCGGTTGTGGCCGCCTGCCGCGAGGATCACGGCGTCGGCGTGGATCAGGTAGGGCGTGCCGTCGGTCAGATCGAACCCGTAGGCGCCGAACACCGCGCCGTCGTGGGTGAGGATCCGGGTGACGTAGACCGAGTCGAGGACCGGGATGTCGAGCTGTACCGCCCGGTTGACCAGCGAGCGCTGGATCTCCAGGCCGGTGTAGTCGCCGGCGAACGCGGTGCGCCGGTACGTGTGCGCGCCGAAGAACCGCTGCGAGATGCGCCCGTCGTCCTCCCGCGCGAAGGCCATGCCGTACCGCTCGAGGTCGGCGATGCCCTGGGCTGCCCCCTGGGCGACGATCTCGGCCGTGTGCGGGTTGGCCAGGAAGTAGCTCTCCTTGATGGTGTCGGCGGCGTGCTGCTGCCAGCTGTCCTCGGCGTCCATCGTGCCGAGCGCGGCGTTGATGCCTCCCGCCGCGAGCGAGGTGTGGGCGTCCATGCGTGGCCGCTTGCCGAGGGCCAGCACGTCGACACCCTGTTCTGCGAGCTCGATCGCGGCGCGAAGCCCCGACCCGCCCGTCCCGATGACCAGCACTGTCGTTGAGATTCGACGTTCGGTGGTGTTCATACTCAATCCGACCACCGCAGGCCGCGATCCGTGACAGGTTCAGGCTGTGAGGATTCTCAACATGTGAGATGGGTCATCAGGTGAGGTGCAGTCCGCCGTCGACCGCGAGGACCTGGCCCGTGAGCCAGGTGGTTGCCGGGTCGGCCAGCCGCACGATCCATGAGGCGACCTCGTCGGGCTCACCGCGCCGGCCGAGCGGGATGCGAGCGGCCTCGTCGCGCTTGATCTGCTCGACGGCGGTGTCGGGCAGACCGGCGGCGCTGAGCGCCTGGCTCTCGGTGGGGCCCGGCGCCACGGCATTGACCCGGACGCCGCCGCCGGCCAGCTCCAGTGCCCAGCTGCGGGTGAGCTGCTCGACGGCGGCCTTGGACGCCGCGTAGTGGGCAGCCCCGGGGAGCGGCCGGTGCCCGTAGGTGCTGGAGACGTTGACGATCGAGCCCTTGGACCGGAGCAGGTGCGGCAGTGCGGCGCGGGCAAGCAGGCTCGGTGCGGTGACGTTGAGGCTGAGCAGCCCGTCGATGCCCTCGGCCGTGGTCTCGGCCAGTGGCATCATCGCGGTGGCACCCGCGTTGTTGACCAGCACGTCCAGGCGGCCCCACCGGTCCGTCGCGGCGTCGATGATGCTCCGGGGCGCCTCGGGGGCGCGAAGGTCTGCCGACAGTGTGGCGATTCCGGCATGTCCGTCGGCGGTCTCGGCGAGGGCCCCGGGGCGACGCCCGACGCCGAGCACGTGTGCTCCGGCCCGGGCGAACGCACGGGCGGCTGCGCGGCCGATGCCGGAGCCGGCACCGGTGACGATCACCACCGACCCGGCCAGGGACTCCTGGGGCTGGACTGTCGTCTGGACCGTCAACGCGTCTCCTTGTTCGATGTACGTAGAACATCGAACAAATTATCACGAGCCAGGCGGCCGCCCCTCGACGTGTCAGCCGCTCAGCTCACTCTCGTGACCTGAGCGGCTGACGTGCCGGAAGGGTGTCCAGGTTCAGCAGTGGATCTCGGCGAGCCCGGTGAACACCACACGGTTCAGGTGGAACGCGTGGTGCGCCTCAGCGAGCGTCGCGGCCACCTCGTCGTCGTTCAGGCCGAGGTCGTCGAGCTCGTTGCGGTACGCGTCCTTGAACAGCTTGATCTTGGGGATGTCGGGGAACGTGTAGAAGGCCACGCCGTCGCCGTCCAGGTCGTAGTGCTGCTTCATCATGCGCTTCACGATCTGGCCGCCCGACAGGTCGCCCAGATAGCGGGTGTACGAGTGCGCGGCGTAGTGCGGCAGGCTGCCACTCACCTCGCGCACGCGGTCCGCGTACTCCCGCGTCGCGGGCAGGATCCGGATCTCCTCGCGCCAGGAGGCCCCGTACAGGAAGGCCAGGTCCTGTTCGATGGCGGGGACCCGCGTGAGCTCGTTGAAGACGAGGCCGGCGCCCCGTTCGTCGCCGCGTACGGCGGCACCGGCCTCTTCGAGCGCCTCGTAGACCACGAGCAGCTGGGCCGACAGGTCGGCGTAGGCGGCCCGGTTCAGCGCTCCGGACATGAGCTGCTCGATGAAGTCCTCGGAGTTGGCGGCGCCGTGGTCGGCGCGGGTGCCCTCGCGAAGCAGGGCGGACAGCGGGATGTCTTCCTCGACGGCAAGGCTCATGAATTCTCTCCTCCGCGCGGGGCAACGTGCTGACAACGTGTCATCACACTGCGAGCATAGCAATAGAGTTAGGATCACCTAACCTGCCGCTCGGGCCGGATATCATGGCGCCATGCGGAACGCCGAACACCCGGACGTCAGCGAGATCACGCTGGCCAAGGTGCTGTCCGCCCTCGCCGACCCACTTCGCCTCGGCGTGGTCTACCTTCTGGCGGACGGCGAGGAACGCCAGTGGGGCGAGCTCGATGCGCCGGTGTCGAAGTCGACGCTGAGCCATCACCTGAAGACGCTCCGCAGCGCCGGCGTGACCCGGACCCGTGACGAGGGGACGCGGTGTTACGTGCACCTGCGATCCGACGACCTGGAGGCCCGCTTTCCCGGGCTCCTCACCTCGCTGCTCGATGCGGCACCGGCGGACGCGACACCGGTGGGCCTCAAGTAGCCGGAGCCGGGCACTCTACGGACCCTGCTCGGATCCTGTCGCGCGCAGTCTGGTGGACCGACGGACCTCGACGTCCTACCGTCGGCCCATGCCTGCTCCACAGCCTGCCGCGGCCCGCACCGCACTGCCCGCACCGGTCTTCGTCGACGTCGGCGGGGCCGACGGCGCCCGCGTCGCCACCTACGTGCTCGAGCCGGCGGACCGGACACCGGTCGGCGACGTCGTGCTCTGCCACGGCACCCCGTGGTCCGCACGCGTGTGGGCGCCGGTGGCCCGTACGCTGAGCCAGGACCACCGCGTGTTCTTGTGGGACATGCCCGGGTACGGCGCGTCGACGAAGGATCCGGTGTACCCCGTCGACCTCGTCGCCCAGCGGCGGAGGTTCGCCGCGCTGCTGCGGCACTGGTCGCTGGACCGGCCCCACGTGGCGGCCCACGACATCGGAGGAGCGGTAGCGCTGGGCGCGCACCTGATGGAGGACGTCGAGCTCGCGAGCCTGTTCCTGCTCGACATAGTGACGCTCGATCCGTGGGGGTCGCCGTTCTTCCGGCTCGTGGCCGAGAACGAGCCGGTCTTCGCGGCGGTGCCCGGCCCCCTGCACGCGGCCCTGGTCCGGGAGTACATCGCGGGCGCCGCCAACCACCGCCTGTCCGACGACGTGGTCGAGGCGCTCGCCCAGCCCTGGCTCGACGAGGTCGGGCAGGCCGCGTTCTACCGGCAGATCGCCCAGCTCTCGCCGACGCACACGGCACCGGTCGTGGACCGGCTCGACCGGGTGCGCTGCCCGGTCCGCATCGGCTGGGGCGTAGCCGACCCGTGGATCCCGTTCGAGCAGGCCGCACGGCTCGCGACGGCGCTCCCCGGAGACCCCGAGGTGGTGGCGTTCGCGGAGCGCGGCCACCTCGCGCCGCTGGAGGACGCCGACGCCGTCGGGCAGGCCGTGCTGCGGTGGCTCGACACCGGCCGTCTCGACACCGGCCGTCTCGACGCCGGCCGATGAGGGAAACGGGCTGGCGGGCGCCCCGCCGTCGGGCATAACGTTGGTGCCGGCGAGCGTGAGGCGTGACGACCCTCGGCCCGGACGACCGGGCGAACGCCCCGCCCGCGCGTGCGGCGTACCGACGAGAGGCCGGGGTCTCCCGGCAAAGGAGTGGTGGCACCGCGACCTAGCCCCCGCCCGCTCCTCCAGGGCCTTCGCTCTCTGGAGGACTGATGAGACCACCTTCGCAATCCCGGCCACGTCCATGACCGCGCCGAGCGCACCCGCTCGCGCGGCGACCGAAGGGCCGGTGGGCGTCCCGGTCCGCACCCTGGCGCACGACCTTGCCGCCGTCCCGCCGGGATCGGTCGTGCGACTGCAGGGCTGGGTCCACCGACGGCGCGAGCTGGCGACCGTGACGTTCCTCGTGCTGCGCGACCGCACCGGCCTCGCCCAGGTCGTGGTGCGCGCCGCAGCCGTCGGCTTCGGGCAGGGCTCCGGTGCCGGGCAGCAGGCGTCGCGCGTGTCGCCGCAGGTGCCGCCCGAGGAGACCACCGTGGAGGTGACCGGAACGGTCACCGCCAACCCGCAGGCCCCAGGCGGCGTGGAGATCACGGAACCCGTGATCACGCCGCTCACGGACGCCGCGGAGACCCCGCCGGTAGAGCTCTGGCGGCCCGCCCTTACGGTCGCCCTGCCGACCCTGCTCGACCATGCGGCGGTCGCCTGGCGCCACCCCGCGCAGAAGGCGCGCTGGAAGGTCGCGGCGGCTAGCCTGCGCGGTTTCCGCTCGACGCTCGACGCGGCGGGGTTCACCGAGGTCTGCACGCCCAAGCTCGTGGGCACGGCCACCGAGTCGGGGGCGAACGTGTTCCCGGTGGACTACTTCGGCCGGCCCGCGTACCTGGCACAGTCGCCGCAGTTCTACAAGCAGCAGATGGTCGGCGTCTTCGAGCGGGTCTACGAGGTGGGCCCGGTCTTCCGGGCCGAACCGCACGACACGGTGCGGCACCTGGCGGAGTACCGCTCCCTGGACGTCGAGCTCGGGTTCGTGCGCGACCATCGCGACGTGCTGGGAGTGCTGCGCGACGTGCTCGCAGGCATGACCGACGCCGTACGCGGCTCCGGGGCTGCCGAACGGCTCGGCCTCGAGGTGCCGGAGGTCCCCGCGCGGTTCCCCGTGATCCACTTCGCCGACGCCCTGGCGCTGGTCGGGGCGCCCGCCGACGAGCCGGACCTCGCACCGGAGCACGAGCGCGCGCTGGGCGAGTGGGCGATGACCGAGCACGGGTCCGACTTCGTCGCCGTCGAGGGCTACCCCATGGCCAAGCGGCCGTTCTACACCCACCCGGAGACGGGCGCGGGCGCCGCGCCGGGAGACGCGCGCTGGAGCAACAGCTTCGACCTGCTGTTCCGGGGGCTCGAGCTGGTCACCGGCGGCCAGCGCCTGCACCGGCACGCCGACTACGTCGCGGCGATCGAGGCGCGGGGGGGCGAGGACCCGGCCGCGTACGCGTCGTACCTGGCGGCGTTCCGGCACGGCATGCCGCCGCACGGCGGGTTCGCGATCGGCCTGGAGCGCTGGGTGGCGCGACTCGTCGGGGCGGCGAACATCCGCGAGGTGACCCCGTTCCCGAGGGACCTGCACCGACTGGTCCCGTAGCCCCGCCCCGCCCCGCCCCGCCCCGGCCCGGCCGGGGCCGGCCCGGCCCCGGCCCGGGCCCCGGCCCGGCAACCGTGGTCGGTAGAACGTCAGGTGATCGGTATTCCGGGCTGCCGACCACCTGACTTTCTGCCGACCACGCGGCCCTGTCCGATGCGTGTCAGTGGGGCACGGCACACTGGGCTCCATGTACACGGTGGTCTCAGGTGAGGGGTCGGGCATCGGTCTACGACCGGTGTCCGACTCCGGTGCGCCGGCCGGGGAGCAACGCGTCGTCGCGGCATCCGCGCTGGCGCGCGAGGTGGCCGCGGACGAGGCGTCGCACACCCGCTGGGCCTGGGACGACACGAACAGCTGGTACCCGGCGCTCCTCGCCGACGGCGTCCGGGTCGACCGGGCGCACGACCTGCGGCTGGCGCACGCGGTGCTGCGCGCCTCGGTCCTGTCGGCACGCACCGCACTCGCCGAGGCAGGGCCCACCGCATGGGACCGCCTCGCGCCCGTCCCACCCCCGGGCGGCCCGACGGCAGCCGCGCTGCTCCGGCCCGATCGCCACCCCGGCTCCGAGCCGCTCTTCGACCTCGGCGAGATCACCGCACCGGCGCGCACCGACCACCCTGCGGGCAACCGCCGGAGTCACGATGCCGGACCGGGCAGCACTCGGGAGCAGGACGAACGCCGTGCCCCGGACCAGGTCCGCGGCCCCACCGACAGGCCGCTCGCCCCCGAGAACCACCTCGACCCCGCCGTCGAGCTGACCGCGCAGCTGCTCACGCTCAAGGACAGCACCGACCCCGGTCGCCTCCGGCTCCTGCTCGCGGCGGAGTCCGCCGGGGCGCTCGCGGCTGCCGAGATGCATCACGCCGGACTGCCGTGGCGCGGCGACATCCACGACGAGATCCTCACCGAGGCACTCGGGCCGCGGCCACGTCCGGGCGCCCGGCCGGCGAAGCTGGAAGACCTGGCCAACCGGATCCGGGACGCCATCGACGCCCCGCCGACGCTCAACCCCGACTCCCATCCTGACCTGCTGCGCGCCATGGAGTACGCGGGGGTGGGCGCGCGGAGCCTGCGCAAGTGGGAGCTGGAGAAGCTCGACCACCCGGTGATCGCCCCGCTCCTCGAGTACAAGGGGCTCTACCGTCTCTACACGGCGAACGGCTGGAACTGGCTCGACACGTGGGCGCCGGACGGCAGGTTCCGGATGGAGTACGTGGTGGGCGGTGTCGTGACCGGCCGATGGGCGAGCACCGGAGGCGGTGCCCTCCAGCTGCCCCACAACGTCCGGCGGGCGGTCGCGGCGGATCCGGGCTGGACCTTCGTCGTCGCCGACGCGGCGCAGCTCGAACCACGTGTGCTGGCCGCCCTCGCGCGCGACGAGCGCATGGCGGCGGCGGGCCGCAGCAAGGACGGCGCCAGCACCGACATGTACGCGGGCATCGTCGCGGCAGGCGCCGTCGACTCCCGCGAGCACGCGAAGGTGGGCATGCTCGGGGCCATGTACGGGGGCACCACGGGGGTCAGCGCCCAGGTGCTGCCGCGGCTCGCCCGGGCCTTCCCGCAGGCCATCGAGCTCGTCGAACGCGCAGCGCGCGCCGGGGAGCGTGGTGAGAAGGTCACCACCCGGCTGGGCCGCAGCTCGCCGCTGCCCGGTGACTCCTGGGCCGCCGTGCAGGGTTCCGCGTTCGACGAGGACGCCGGGGCGGACGTCCAGTCGCGCGCCCGCAGCCAGACGCGCTCGTGGGGGCGGTTCACCCGGAACTTCGTCGTCCAGGGGACCGCCGCGGAGTGGGCGTTGTGCTGGATCGCGTCCATCCGTCGTCGGCTGTGGGCGCTGGGCGAGGACTCCACCGGTTGCCCGCCGGGTCTGGCCCCCGCACCGTTCGACCGTCGTCCGCACCTGGTGTTCTTCCTGCACGACGAGGTGGTGGTGCATGCCCCGGCCGCACTCGCCGAAGCGGTGGCCCAGGAGGTGCGCGCCGCCGCCGACGAGGCCGGGCGCCTGCTCTTCGGCGACTTCCCGGTGGACTTTCCGCTCAGTGTCGCCGTGACGGAGAGCTACGCGGACGCCAAGGACTGAGCGTCCAGCACCGCCCGGAGCGAGGCCTCCAGGATGTCCAGCCCGGCATGCAGGTCGTCCTCGCTGATCGTGAGGGGCGGTGCGATGCGGAAGATGCCGCCCATCCCCGGCAGCTGCACGATGTTCATGTGCAGGCCCCGGTCCAGGCAGGCCGAGGTGACGGCGTTGCCCAGCGCGTCGGCGGGCGTCTTGCTCCGCTTGTCCCGCACCAGCTCGATGCCCTGGAGCAGACCCCGGCCGCGCACGTCGCCGACCACGTCGTACCGCTCCCGGAGCGACTCCAGGCGGCCGGTGAGCTGCTCGCCCAGCGTCGCCGCACGGGCGACGAGCCGCTCCCGCTCGATGACGTCGAGCACGGTCAGCCCGACAGCGGCCGCCAGCGGGTCCGAGACGTGCGTCGTGTAGAAGAGAAACCCCCGGTCGTGGCAGACCTCCTCGATCTCCGCGGACGTGACGACGGCCGCGACGGGCAGCCCTGCACCGAGGGTCTTCGACAGCGTCAGGATGTCCGGGACGACGCCGTCCCGCTCGAACGCGTACATGTCGCCGGTACGGCCAAGGCCGGTCTGCGCCTCGTCGAGGATGAGCAGCATCCCGCGCTCCTCGCACATCTCCTTGAGCCGGCGCAGATAGCCGAGCGGCAGCTCGATGATCCCGCCCGAGGACAGGATCGGCTCGACGACGCAGGCGGCGAGGCTGCCGGCGGACTGCTGGTCGACGAGCGCGAAGCCGTAGGCCAGCTCGGCCTCCCAGTCGTAGGACCCGTCGGGCGACCGGAACGGTGACCGGTAGGCGTTCGGGGTGGGCAGGGCGAGATTGCCCGGAGTGGGCGGACCGTAGCCGCGCCGTCCGGCGGAGAACGTGGCGGAGGCCGCACCCTGGGTCATGCCGTGCCAGGAGCGGTCGAACGAGACGATCTCGTAGCGGCCCGTGCGGAGCTTGGCCATCTTGATCGCGGCCTCGTTGGCCTCGGCCCCGGTGCTCAGCAGCATGGTCTTGCCCAGCGGGGCGGGCAGCGTCCCGGCGAGCCGCCGGGCCAGCCCCAGCACAGGGGCGCTGAGCATGCCGCTGAAGAGGTGGTCCAGCGACGCGACGGCCGACGAGACCGTCGACACGATGTCCGGGTGCGCGTGGCCGAGGATGGAGCTCATCTGCCCCGAGGTGAAGTCGAGGATCGGCGTCCCGTCGCTGTCATAGACGTACGCGCCCGAGGCCCGTTCGATGACCCGCGGGGTGAAGCTCGGGCCGTAGCGGATCAGGAGCCGCTCGGCATCGTCCCAGAACGTCGTATCCATGGTCATCCCTCCACGTGGAGCTGCTGCGGACAGGGCTATCGTCGACCGCTCGAAAGAGTCAGCACAAGCACACAAAAGCGGCTGACCGTTCGCAGATGCCTTACGGTCAGGTCTGCCCTACGGTCGGCTTCATGCTCAATCCACGACGGCTCGAGATCCTGCGCGCGGTCCTGGCCGCCGGATCGATCAACGGGGCGGCCCGGAACCTCAGCTACTCGCCCGCCACGATCAGCCAGCACATGGCCGCGCTCGCGCGGGAGACCGGGCTCGTCCTGTTCGAGAAGCAGGGCCGCGGGATCGCCGCCACGGACGCCGCCCGGGAGCTGGCCGACCAGGCACAGGCGCTCCTGGCCGACTTCGGCCGTTTCGAACGGGCGGTGGCGGACCTCCGGGGCGGTCAGGGGCAGCACCTGGCCGTCGCCTGCTTCGCCTCGGCGGCCGAGCAGTGGATGCCGGCGGTGGTGCGCGCCGTTCGGCGGCTCCAGCCGAACCTCACCGTCGAGATCAGCCTCAACGAACCGGTCGACGGGCGCGGACGGCGGCGGCCGGACCTCGGCATCCGTACCGAACCGGCCGACGGCGCCGGCATCCGTCTCGACGGGTACGCGCGCCACGAGCTCGTCGTCGAGGAGCTCGTCGCCGTGCTCCCGGCGGTGCACCCGCTGGCCGGCGCGTCCGAGGTGAGCCTCCGCGACCTGGCGCAACAGCCGTGGGTCGACCACGACATCTATGACAGCCCGATCGGACGGATCGTCCTGGGCGCATGCAGCGCTGCCGGTTTCACGCCGCGCTATGCCGCCCGGCTCGACGACCACCGGGCGGCGCTCCGGCTCGTGGCCGCGGGGATCGGCGTCACCGTGCTGCCGCGGCTGGCCGTGCCGGACCTCGTCCCGGGGCTCGTGACGAAGCCTCTGATGCGCCCGGGCGTCTCGCGCCGCATCGTCGTCCACGCCGGCCAGGACCGGCGTCGGGCAGCGCTCGTCGCGTGCGCCGTGAAGCAGCTGCGGGCCAGCGCCGACGAGAGCACTGCCGTCGCGTAGGCCCCAGCGGCTCAGTCCGGCAGCAACCCGACCGCCGCGGTGACGACCTGCGCCGAGCGCAGCGCGGCGTCGTCGACGTGCGTGAGGAACTCGGTGCCGTCGGGCGCGCACAGGTCGGAGACCGCCCGCACCGACACGAATCGGGCGCCGAAGTTGTGGCACAGCTGCGCCAGCGCGGCGGACTCCATGTCGACGGCGAGGATGTCGGGGAAGTCGGCGCGGAGCCGCAGGGCCAGGTCGGTGGTGGCGAACTTCTCGCCGGAACCGATGGCGCCCTCGCGCAGCCCGGGGCGTCCCTGACCGTCTGCGGGTTCGCGCGCCCCGACTTCGGCGGCGGCCCGCCGGACGGCGTCGGCGAGCACGGGGGCGGCGTCGTACGCCTCGGGCATGCCAGGGACCTGGCCGAGCACGTACCCGAAGGCGCGCGCGTCGGCGTCCGCGTTCACGAGGCGGACGCCCAGGACGACGTCGCCCACGGCGATGTCCTTCGCGAGGCCGCCCGCGCTGCCCGCACTGATCAGCGGCACGCCCGCGCCATGGCGGAGGATCGCGCTCGCGCCCGCCGCGGTCGCGTTGACGAAGCCGATCCCGCTGCGCACCAGCACGACGGGCCGGCCGGCGAGCGTGACGCGCCGGTACTCGGCGAGGCCCACGCGCTCCGGCTCACCCACCTCGGACGCCAGCTCGAGGAAGGGCGCGGCCTCGTCGTCCATCGCGACGAGCACGACGGCGACGGGTGTCGGGGCGCTCACCGGTCGGTGACCGCGTCGCGTGCCGCGGCCTCGCGGGCCGCCGCGTCGCGTGCCGCCGCGTCGCGTGCCGCCGCGTCACTCGCCGACGCCTCGCCCGGCGCACCGTCGGCGAACACCTGCGACCAGACACCGCGCGCCGACAGGAACACCGAGGCGGCCTCCTGCGCGCCGGCCAGGGAGTGGTTCGCTCCCCAGCCGCACTGCACCTCGTTCGCGGCGGGCACCTCCGACGCCGTGACGATGTCGCGCATCGTCGCCTCGACGAGCTGAAGCACGTCCGCGTAGGCGAGGTCGCCCTGCAGCATCAGGTAGAAGCCGGTCTGGCAGCCCATGGGGGAGAAGTCCAGGACGGCGTCGGAATGGTTGCGCGAGTGCTCGGCGAACAGGTGCTCGAGGGAGTGCACCGTCGGCATCTCCAGGTGCGCGACGTTGGGCTGCGTGAACCGGACGTCGTACTTGACGATCACGTCCCCTCCCGCGAGCTGCTTGCGGTCGGCAAGCCGCACGTACGGAGCGGCGACGGCGCGGTGGTCCAGGTTGAACGACTCGACGTTCATGCGGGGGGCTGACTCGGTCACGGCACGAGCCTATGTCCTCTGCGCCTCCAGGACGTGCGATTGGGCGTGCTCGACCGCGGCGGGCAGGTCGGTGAACAGATGGCTCCCGCCGAGACCCGCCGTCCCGCCGCGTACTACGCTGCAAGGCGTGAGCAGCGCCGACATCCCCGCACGCCCCACCCTGGCCCAGGTCGTCGGCGCGCTCGACGGCCTCTACCCACCGTCGACGGCGGAGGGCTGGGACGCCGTCGGGCTCGTGGCCGGCGACCCGGCCGCACCCGTCCGCAAGGTGCTGTTCGCGGTCGACCCGGTGACGGCCGTCGTCGACCAGGCCCTGGAGTGGGGCGCCGACCTGCTCGTCACGCACCACCCGCTGTTCCTGCGCGGGGTGAGCTCCGTGGCCGCCACCACCTTCAAGGGATCAGTCGTGCACCGGCTCCTGACCGGCGGGTGCGCCCTGCACGTCGCGCACACCAACGCCGACGCCGCCCCGCGCGGCGTGGCGGACGCGCTCGCCGACCTCGTCGGCATCACCGACCGGCGGCCGCTCGAGGTGAGCGCCGCCGGCGAGACGGACGGCCACGGCCAGGGCACCGACTACGGCACCGATCGCGGCATCGGCCGGGTCGGCCGGCTCACCGAACCCACCACGCTGGCCGGCTTCGCCCGTCGCGTCGCGGCAGCGCTGCCCGCCACAGCGCAAGGCATCCGGTTCTCCGGCGACCCGGACGCCACGGTGACCACCGCCGCCGTCCTCGGCGGATCCGGTGACGGCTACTTCGACGCCGTGCGCGCGGCGTCCGCCGACGTCTACGTGACCTCCGACCTGCGCCACCACCCCGCCTCCGAGCTGCGGGAACGGGCCGAGTTCGAGGCCCGCACCGCCGGCGCCCGTGGACCGGCGGGCACCCCGTTCCTCGTGGACACGGCCCACTACGCGAGCGAATGGCCCTGGCTGCGCTACGCCGTCGAGGACCTCGCCGCGGCGCTCGCGACCGACGGGCTGGCGGTGGAGGCGCGCGTCAGCGAGCTCGTGACCGACCCCTGGACCGGCCGGGTCCCGTCTTCCTGAGCCGGGGCAGGCGGGTGGACTCCGCGCGGGCGGGCGCGGGGTAGCGTTGGACCGCCCCCCCAGCACCCGACCGAGAGGACGCCTCCCGTGGCTACCGCACCGCCCGAAGACCAGCGCAGGCTGCTGGAGGTCCAGGCGCTCGACACCCGGGCCCAGCAGCTCGCTCACCAGCGCAAGAACCTGCCGGCGCTCGCGACGCTGGCGGAGCTCGACGGCCGGATCGCCGACCTGCGCGCCTCGCTCGTCGAGTCACGTACGCGGGTCGCCGACCTCAAGCGTGAGCTCACCAAGGCGGAGGCCGACGTCGAGCAGGTGCGCAACCGCGCCGACCGCGACCAGCAGCGGCTCGACGCCGGTGGCGTGAGCGCCAAGGACGCCGTGGCGCTCACCGACGAGCTCGGCTCGCTCGCCACGCGCCAGGCTGCGCTGGAGGAGATCGAGCTCGACGTCATGGAGCGGCTCGAGGCGCACGAGGACGCGCTGGCCAAGGTCGAGGCCGCCAACGGCGAGCTCGTCGCTGAGAAGACGAAGGTCGAGGCCGAGCGCGACGCCGGCTGGGCCCAGATCGACGCGCAGGTCCAGGCGATGGCGGGCGAGCGGGCCAAGGCGGCCGAGGGGCTCGACACCGCCCTGGTCACGCTCTACGAGAAGATCCGGACGCAGCTGGGCGGCACGGGCGCGGCGGTGCTCAACGGCAACCGCTGCGAGGGCTGCCGGATGGACCTCCCGCCGGGCGACCTGGCGACCATCAAGAACGCGGCCCCCGACGCCGTGGTGCGCTGCGAGGAGTGCGGCCGGATCCTGGTGCGCGTCTCCGGCGCGACGACCGGCGCTGCCGCCGGATGAGCGAGGCGCCCGGGGCCGACGCGCACCGGCGTCCACCGGCCGTGCCTGCGCGGTCCGACGGCGCGCTCCCGCTCACCGTGGTCTTCGTCCGGCACGGGGTGACGCCGCTGACGGAGGCCGGAGGATACTCCGGGTCCGACGTTCCCGGCCCGCCCCTGACCGCGCAGGGCCGGCTCCAGGCCGCGCAGGCCGCTGACGCCGTCTTCCGCATCGGACGTGCCGCGCGGACCGGTGCGGGTTCGACGGGCGGCAAGCGTAGCGGCGGCCTCTGGCCGGACCTCCCGCGTCCGACGGCGCTCGTCGCCTCGCCGACCGTGCGCACCCAGGAGACGGCGACCGCCGTCGGACGGCGCCTCGGGCTGCACGTCACCACCGAGGACCGGTTCGCCGAGTGCCGGTACGGGGAGTGGGAGGGGCTCACCGCGCCCGAGATCGAGCAGGGCTGGCCGGGCGAGCTGGCGCGCTGGCGCTCGACGGGCAGCTTCGTGCCACCGGGCGGCGAGTCCTACGCGCAGCTCGGCGCGCGCGTCTGGGCCGGTGTCGCCGACCTGCTGGCCGGCGGCGTGGGCCGCACGGTGGTGGCGGTGGGGCACGTGGCGCAGATCCGGACCGTCGTCGGGCAGGCGCTGGGGGCGCCGGCCTCGCACTGGGCTCGGCTGCGGATCCCGCCCGCCTCCCTGTCGGTGGTGCGGCTGTGGGAGGACGGCTCCGCCGAGGTGGTCGCCGCCGGCGTGCCGACCGACGGCTGAGCCGTCCCGGTGAGCCGCCGGCCTACTGCCAGGTGACCGGACGGTCGCCTGAACGCTTGAGCGTTCCCCGGGCGAATGCCGGGGCGAGGGGCACCAACGCCAGCACCAGCACCGCGGGAAGGGCGAACCCGAGCCGGAGGTTGTCCGCCCCGACGAACCCCGTGAGTACGGAGCCGAGCAGGGCGCCCACGTAGTTGAACTGGTTGAAGCGCGCGATGACGGCGTCGGTGCGCGCGCGGTCGGGCTCGGGGGCGGGGCCGGCGGCCGTTCCGGCGACCGGGTCGTTCGCCGTGCCTGCCGTGCCCGCCGCGATGCGTCCAGCGGCCGAGAAGCTGAGCGGCGCCACCAGAGCGACTGCCGCGCCGAGGATCGTGAAGCCCACCACCGCGACCTGCCACGACGGCGCGAGCGCCACCAGGGCCAGCGCACCGCAGGCCATGACAGCCCCGACGCGGAGCAGCGGCGCCACGCCGAACCGGGTCACGAGACGGCCGCCCGCCAGGCGCACGACGATCGAGGTCACGAGGTAGGGAAAGGTCGCGAGCGCGACGAGGTTGCCGGGAGCGTCGAACGAGCGCGCCAGGTAGACGGGGCCCCACGCCGCTGCGGTGGTGTCGACCATGTAGAACACGACCAGCCCGAGCCCCACGAGCCAGATGGGGCGCCACGGGACCGGCCCGTCGTCCGCGGCGGGGCCTGGCGGTGCGATCCGCTGGGTCGCCACGACGTGCGGAAGGAAGCGCGCGAACGCGATCAGCATCGGGACCACCGCCACGAACGCTCCCACGGCGGGGGAGAGGTGCCCGGTCGCGAGCACCAGGACGGCGGCGCTGATGCCACCGGTGGTCCAGTATCCGTGCGACGACGGCAGGATGGGCCGGCCGTACCGGTGCTCCAGGTCGACGCCCTGCATGTTGGTCGTGGCGTCGACCAGGCCGAGCGCGACCCCGTACACCGCGACCCCGCCCACGAAGACGCCGATCGCCGGCGCCAGCGTGATCGCGGGCACCGCCACGACCATCAGCGCGAGCCCGAGCCGCAGCGTGGCTGCGCTGCCGACGTTCCGCGCCGCGTGCTCCGCGACCAGGGATCCGACGCCGGCGAGCAGCACCATCATGAGCAGCAGCAGCGACAGGGCGATCTCGTCGAGGCCCCAGCGCTCCAGGAACCGGGGCAGGCGAGTGGTCAGGCTGATGAAGACGAAGCCTTGTGCGAAGAACGCCGCTGCCACCGCGACCCGGGCGTCCGTCAAGCTGCTTGTCGTCATGACCGGCCATCCAACCGCCCGGCGGGCGACTGCGCCAGGGTTTGGGGCCCGACTCTCTCCTTCGAGGCCTAAGTTGCTTCGCTTTCAGACCCTCGAAAGCGAAGTAGCTTAGGCCTCGAAGGAGAGATGGCTCAGGCGAGCACGAGCTCCAGGGTCCTGGGGCCGCGGGGCTTGGCGTCCAGCAGGTTGGCCTCGATCAGGGTCTGGTCCCTGCCCGAGCCGATCTCGGTGAGCACGACGGAGCCCACCAGCTCCTGTGCGGCCTTGAGCACGTCCTCGCTGGTCCGGGCCTCGGGCTCCCGGCGAAGGAGGTGCCCGGCCAGCACACCGCGCGTGTGCTTCGCGTTGTGCGACACCACCGTCCGCTTCCCGTCGGTCTCGCGCAGCACGCGCACCTCGACCCAGTCGGCGGACCCCTCGCCCGTCGTCCGCGGCTTCCACGCCGCCACATAGGTGCCGGAACGGCAGTCGACGACGACGTCGCCAGCCGCCCGCGCGTCGAGGACCTCCGCGAGGGCGGGCTTCCAGAACGTGGCGAGGCGGCCGACGTCGGGCAGGCCGACGCCCATGCTGAGCCGGTAGGCGGGGATGCGGTCACCGGGTGCGACGACACCCCACAGGCCCGAGAAGGTGAGCACGCTCGCCTGGGCGCGCCGCGCGGCGCCGTCGGGCAGCGTGGCCAGGCCTGCTGCCGCGTACAGGACACCCGTGTACACCTCCGCCGCGCGGGCCGACGGCGCTTCGCGGAGCGCCGTGTTGCGCGCGACCTCGTCGGCGAGCCCGGCGCTGACCCCGAGCACCGAGGTCGCGTCCGGTCGTGCGCTGACCCGTCCGAGATCGGCCAAGACCTGCTCGCGGCGTGCGGTGAGCTCCGGGTGGACCAGGGCGTCCAGGTCGAGGGGAGCTGCGCCGTCGGGCGCGGGGGTCTTGCCCTCGGAGGGCGGGAGGAGCAACATCACCCGCTCAGCCTAAGGCGGCCGGCCGACACGGCTGGCTAGGGTTTCCGAGCATGGCCCAGATCAAGGTGTACGGGAACCGGTCCGTGTGGGGCGAGCGACGTGCGGAGATCTCCGACGCGCTGCATGTCGCGCTCGTGCGCACCTGGCGGCTTCCGGCGGACAAGCGGTTCCACCGCTTCCTCCTCCTGGACGACGGCGACCTGGTCGCCCCGCGCTCGGACGCCTACCTCGTCGTGGAGATCGTCTGCTTCACCGGCCGCACCCGCAAGGCCAAGCGTGCCCTCATCGCGGCGCTGTACGACGACGTCGCGCCGCACCTCGGACTGGCCGCGAACGACCTCGAGGTGGTCATCCTGGAGAGTCCGAAGGAGAACTGGGGGATCCGCGGCGTCTCGGGGGACGAGCTAGCGCTCGCGTACCGCGTCGACGTCTGACGGGCGGTGCGACGACTTGGCGGTACTCTTCTACCTGCGGACGAGTCGGTCGGACGGTCGCGTTGGGTGCCCTCGGGCGCCCGCCGAGGAACGTCCGGGCTCCACAGGGCAAGGTGGTGGTTAACAGCCACCCGGGGTGACCCGCGGGACAGTGCCACAGAAAACAGACCGCCCCAGATCTTAGGACCTGGGGTAAGGGTGAAACGGTGGTGTAAGAGACCACCAGCGCTGCCGGTGACGGTAGCGGCTAGGTAAACCCCACCTGGAGCAAGGTCAGACAGACTGTGTTTGAGGGCGGCCCGCCCGATTCTCTGTTGAGAAGCACAGTCGGGTAGACCGCTCGAGCCCTGCGGCAACGCAGGGCCTAGATGGATGGCCGTCGCCCGCGCGGGGGTAACCCGGCGTGGGAACAGAACCCGGCGTACAGACCGGCTCGTCCGCTTTTAACGCCCTGACCTGCATCGGAGCACCAGTCGGAGGCTTCCAGGCGCGAGATCACGTTCGCAGTTGCGCCATGGTCGCCTGGCCTGAAGGCCGTGGTGATACCAGTAGGTGTCCAGGGTCTCACTCGCGTCCTTGTGGCCCAGTCGTGCCTGAACCGCCTTGACGGGCGCGCCGTGGCGGATGCGCGGGCTCGCGTAGTAGTGACGCAGATCGTGGAAGTCGACTGGATGTCCTCGGAGTCGATCGGGGCTAGCGGCAGGTGTCCCAACCGTGGGTAGGTTCGGATCTCAAGAACCACGTCGACCTGGTCCTCTGTGTTGCCGCGATGGACCTGGAGCGTCCGCCAGTGCTCGGCGTGCTCCTTGAACGTGAACTTGCCGGCGTCCGGGTCGACGGGTCGCCGTCTCCAGACCGCCAGGACGACGGTCGCCGCGAGTTCCGGTCCAGCACCTCGCTCGGGCCGACCGGAATGCTGACGATCGTCTCGGGCGCGCTTCCCGGGGCCAGCATTGTCGCTGGCCCCGCCGGCCTTTCGTCGACGAGGAGTCGCTACCTCGCGTCGCCAAGGGTGATCCGGCGCCGCAGGGCCTGGGCTAGTGGTGCCTCCCACACGTCGGTGCCCTCCGTCGGATCGGGACCGTCGTGCGGAAGCCGGGCCATCGTCTGCTTGGTGACGCGGATGGCTTCCCGGTCGCGCCGGGCGATGCGCCGGGCCAGGCGCTTGGCCTCGGCCCACACGTTCTCGGTCGGGACGACGGATTGCACGAGCCCGCCCTCCAGCGCCTCCTGGGCGTTGATGGCATCGCCGAGCAGCAGCATCGCGCGGGTCCAGCCGGAACCGATCTCGGCGACCAGGCGGTCCAGCACCTCACTCGGACCCACCGGGATGCTGACGACCGTCTCGGGCGCGCGGAACCGTGCGTCCTCGGCGGCCACGCGCAGGTCGCTCGCGACCGCCAGCCCGAGCCCTGTTCCGGCGACGTTGCCGTGCAGCGCCGCGACTGTCACCGCCGGGCAGGTGCGCCAGGCGCGCAGCACCTCGTCGCTGAGCTCGACGAGGTTCCGGTAGCCGTCGGGGTCGTTGGTGGCGAGCTGGCCGAGCTCGTCCAGGTCGCCGCCTATGCAGAAGTGGCGCCCTTCGGCGCGCAGCACGACGGCGGCGACGTCGTCGGGCAGCGTCGTGAGCACGTCGCCCAGGGCGGTCAGCGTCGCTCGGTCGAGCCGGTTGTCGCCGTTGGGCCGCGTGAGGGTCACCACCAGCACGGCGTCCTCGCGGTTGACCACGACGGGTCCGGCGGCGGACGCGCTCTCACCAGCGGCCACCGCCGCACCAGCACCCACCGCCGCACCAGCACCCGCGGTCGCGGCTGGACGGGGTCGCCGCCGTACCGGCACCGAACGCGTTCCGCGGAAGGCGAGGGTCTCGTCGTAGCCCACTGGCCCGGCGAACTCGAGATCGAACCGCTGCAGCACCTCGGGGAACAGTGTCGTCGCTTCCAGACGGGCCAGCGGCGCGCCTAGGCAGTAGTGCATGCCCACGCCGAAGGCGAGGTTGCGGCGGGGCGGGCGCGAGAGGTTCAGGTCGTGCGGCGAGTCGTAGGCGTCGGGGTCGTGGTTGGCCGCGGCGACCACGGCGTGCACGATCTGCCCGGCTGTCACCGGGATGCCGCCCGGCAGCTCCGTGTCCTGCGCTGCGTACCGGGTCATGAGCTGTACGGGCGATACGAAGCGGACCAGCTCCTCGACGGCGCCGTGCACGGCTTCCGGGTGCTCGAGCATCCACGTGGCCTGGTCGGGCCGGCGCAGGAGCTGCACCACGCCGTCGGACAGCAGGGACGTCGTCGTCTCGAGGCCCGCCTCGATCATGACGTTGAGCTGGGAGCCGGCCACCGCGCGCACCGCGGGGTCGGTCTCTGCGTCGAGCCACTCTCCCAGCGGGGAGTCCTCCGTGAGCCGGGGTCTGGGCTGGGCTACGAGCTGTTCCCAGTACGCGTTCCACAGCTTGCCCGCGCGGTCGGCCTGCGCCATCCGCGCCTTGCTCGGCGCGAGGTCGTGCACGTTCGAGAGCATGCGGCTCATCTCGCACAGCAGCGGGATGTCCTCGCGCGGCAGCCCGAGAACGATGCAGAGCACCGCCATGGGCAGCCGGTCGCCGACCAGGGCCCCGAAGTCCGCCTCGCCGTCGGCGCGCAGCACCGCATCGAACCGGTCGAGGTACTCGTGGACGGTCTGGACGATCTGCGGTGTGAGGTCAGCGACCGACTGCGGCGAGACGAACGAGCCAAGGCTGCGGCGCAGCCCGGCGTGCCCGGGCGGGTTGGTGCCGAGCGCGGAGTCGTGCAGGAACTTCAGGCCCGGGTGCCGCGCCCACGTCGGCTGGCGCGCGGTGCGCCAGGCGGCGTCCACGGTGCGCCAGCCGGATCCGCTGAGCACCTCGTGGCTCGCGTCGTGCGAGGTGACCATCCAGGCTCCCCACGGCATGCGTACCGCCGGGCCCATGGCCCGCAGCTCGTCGTAGACGGCGTGGGGGTCGGCGCGCCCTTCGGGCGTGCTCAGGTGCCGGATCAGCTTGGTCACGCGGCGGCGGGACTCGCGGTCCGAACTGGCTGCGACGGCGTCTGTCATCTTCCGGGATCTACCGGTGTGGTCAGGCACTGGGGCTCCTTCTTCAGCCAAGACACCATCTCGTCTGCCGACGGACAACGTTAAACATAACGTGCATACCGGGCAGAACGTTCGGCACTTGCGGGTCGCCGTGTGACCATTGCGTAAAGAAGTGACTACGAGACAGCCATGTGACGGTGCGGGTAGTCTTGTGCGCCGTTGGCGCAACCTGGCAGCCTCGGCAACCGCCTGCCACGCCGACCCCGGTGTCGAAGACCCCCTGTCAGTTCGTCACGAACGACACCGTCATTGCCGGGTCGATCGGCGGAGAGGTGCGACGCCTCGGGGAGGCTGCGGTGGACGAGGTCGAGTCCTGGGTGCGCACCGGGACGTTCCGTACGCCGGTGCACCCGGAGACCCTCGCCAGCACGGCCTGAGTCCCCCAGCCGCTGGTGCTCGTCCCGAGCATCGGTAGATCGAGTCGCCAACATCCTCGACGAGGCACGCTGGAACCTCGAGTTCATGCTGCAAGATGCAGGTCCCCGACGGCGAACCCCGCGCGGGCATGGCGCACGAAGACTTGCGTGAACGGCAAGGCGCACGTCGATGCCGTCTGACGCTCCAGGGGCAGGTCAGACGCGGGCAGGCGTGCGGGCGGCCTGGCGCTCGGGAGTGAACGTCACCGGCAGCGTGGACGGGTAGCGCGACCACGGCGATGGCGCCCACTTCACCACCGGGTCGGTGAGCCTCAGGTCGAGCCGCTCCATGAGGCTCTCCACCGCGATCTTGACCACGAGCCGCCCGGGGCGCTTGGCGGGGCACGCGTGCGGCCCGACGCCGAAGGACAGGTGCGACCGGTTGTTCGCCTCGAAGAGGTCGTCCGCGGTGCGTACCCGCGGGTCGTTGTTCGCGGCGGCCACGCCCATCACTATCGCGTCGCCGGCGCGGATCCGCGCCGTGCCGAGGGTGCAGTCGGTCACGGCGTACCGGGCGGGCAGGTTCGCGACGGGCGGCTCGCTCCACAGCGTCTCGTCCATCGCGTCGTCGAGGCCGCGGCGCACGCCGGTGACGCGGCCGGTGTACCGGGGGTCGGTGAGCATGCGGCGAAGTGTGGCCGCGATCCAGGTCACGAGCATCTCGTTGGCCGCGCAGATCGCGATCACCATGGAGTGCACGATCTCGGTGTCGTCCTCGAAACTCGGGTGCTTGATGAAGCTGTCGGTCAGGTTCGGGCCTGGCTCCGCCCGGGTCGCGATGACGTGGTCCAGCACGATCTGGTCCATCCGGACCAGGGCTGACACGGGATCGCCGCCGTGCCCGAAGATCTCGCTCGCGCAGCGCAACAGGTCGAACCCCTGCCGCTCGTCGAACCCGAACATGCCCGACACCGCCAGGAATGACACCGCCGCCGCATACTCGCCCATCAGGTCCGCACGGCCCTTGGCGGCGAACGAGTCGATGAGCCGGGCGCAGACGACGCGCACGAGTGCTGCCGTCCGGACCTCGTCCATGTCGGCGAACGCCTCGTCCACCGGGAGCCGCAGCCGCCGGTGTTCCGCGCCGTCCGAGAAGTACAGGTTCCGCCGTCCGGTCGGGGACAGGATGGCGTGCAGGGTCGACTGCGGTGGTAGCTGCTCTCTCCAGTGCCGTGGGTTCCGGGCGAAGACGCTCTCGGTGCGCATCACCTCCATGACCTCGGCGTGCCCCAGCACGAGCCAGCCCGGTACGCCTGGCTCCAGGTCCACGGGGGCCACCGCCCCCCACTGGTCCTGCAGCTTGCGCAGTGCCGCAGTCATGTCCTCTGCACCGGTCAGGTCCACCAGCGCGACCCGGCCCCCGCTCCGCTGCGGTTCCAGGTCAGGCATGCCCCTCCACCCGTCGACATTCATCTAAATTATCCATCGAAATCTGGGGCGACCTGCGTAGACGCCCGATCAGGCGTTTCTATCACGGGCAGCAGAGAACACGAAACACGCGGCGTTCTTCCCCACGGCGGCCAGGTCCGGGCTCATCGCCGTCGCGAACGCCAGCACCCGGAACGCCTCTCGCGGGACCCTCGCTCTGTTCATGACCGCTCAGGGCCAGCTCGACCCCATCCTTGCCACCGTGACTTCCCTGTACTGACCCGGCAGTCACCCCATTCAGCCAGCACCGGCCAACGCGGAAACCGCTAGACTCCAACGTTTCCAACGAGGCCGATGCTGGGCTTTCCCCAGGCACGACTTCGAGCTCTACTGCAACCCGTGCGGCGGTGATCGCCGCCCACGCCATGGCCCCGCTGCACGCGTCTGGTAGCAGACCGTGGTAGGGGGAAGGGCTCACCATCGTGCGCGCCGTGCGACACTGGCCGGCACCCGGGCGCCACATCGACGATGCGAGCACCGAGCCTAGGGTGCAGCCTGGGTCGATCGCTTCAACCTGGGGGTAGGACTGCCAGTCGCTGCGTAGCCAGGAGGTGCCGTAGGTCTCTGAGTTGACGAAGACGCGATAGGTACCGTCGTGTAGGCGCTGAGCACCGCTCATTGGTGACGTGCTGTCCGTTCCGGTAGAACGATCGCTATGAGCTGGGTGGCGAACGTCATGATCTCGGTCGACATGGACGACACCGAGAACGCGGAGGCGCTGAGCGAGTGGCTGCGGACGGAGGCTCCCCTCCGGTCGAGTCCTGAGCGTGGCGGAGTGGGGTATCTGAGGTTGCTCACCAGCGCGGAGGGCGGCCAATGGGGCGGGTGGAAGGCGCCCGAGTGCGAGGTGTGGGCGGGTGCGCTGAACCATGCTGACCTTGATGCTGTCCGGCAGCGCTTCTTCGAGATGCCGTGGCGCGAGCCGAACGCGGCGCAACTGTTCGTGATGGACCAGGAAGAGGGCTTCTTCCGGCTGTGGATGATCCGCGGCGACGAGCTTCGGCAGTTCACGCCGCTCGTACCGAGCAAGGACGACGAGGTCTTCTATCGGGAGTGAAGAGCCAAGCACAAGACCGTTCACACCCGGACGGCGGCGAGCCTGCACGCGGTCCGATTGAAGAGCCGCTCGGTACACATCGGGTACACATGAGCGCTGTCTGAGCCCATGCGACGCCACCTCCACCAACGCGCCCCGGACCCGGCAGAACCGCCAAGTTCCAACGATCTCGCGGCGCCCAACCAACTCGTCGGACACCGCGAGACATACCGGTACACCCTCCGGGAGAACCCGGCGTACAGACCGGCTCGTCCGCTCTTCAGTTTCCGACCTGCGGTAAAGACCCTGGGGCGCCGGTCGTCCACCTGTGATCTGCATGTGGGTCCGTAGGACCGGGCGCCGGATATCGGCGGAGTCCTCCGCTTACTTTTTGGCGCGGGACCGCTTGGTGCGCTGATAAGCCTGGACGGCCTTTCTGCTTGATCGCCAAATGCCGTCGGGTCCTTGGATGGCGTCGAGCCGGCCACGCTGTGCGGCCTGACGCAGCGCGGCCAAGCTGAAGTCCTTGTTTACCAGCGACGCGAGCGGTACCAGGCGGGCCGGGCCCGCCACTGCCGGAACGATGAACCGGTTGAGGTTGTCGTACATGGCACGCGCGAGGAGCTCGCCCAGGGGCCCGTGCTCGCCCGCGTCCGACCTCTGCATCGCCGACAGGTAGGCCGGACGTTCGCGCTTGAGCACGATGACCGGTGGGTAGCCAAGACGGACCAGGATGAGGTTGAGCAGGAGGCGACCTGTGCGTCCGTTGCCGTCGATGAACGGGTGGACGCGCTCGAACTGGTTGTGAATCTCGGCGAGGCGCTCGGGCCACGGAGCTTGGCTGGTCCGGTCTCGCAGCTCGTCCCGTGCGGCGTTCACGGAGTCGACCCAGTCCTGGACCATGGCCGGGACCAGTGGCCAGCCGGGGGGTTGCATGCCAGCCCCGAACGGGTGGATGTCGTGTTCTCGGAATTGCCCCGGTCCCTCGTGGGATGTGGCATCCGGATGTGGTGCGACCTCCCATACGGGGCTCATCGTCCGCTGATGCACCTGGCGCACCTCGAAGACGCTGATCAGGTTGCCGTCGTGCCAGTCACCGGGTTCTAGCGCGTGTCCGTAGACCCACTGCGCGGCGGTGCCGTACCCCTGGACTTCCATGTATTCCTTGAGGGGCTTGGCTCCTACTGCGCGGCCGTCGTCCAGTAGCGCGGTTACCTCGCGCAGAACGAGGGTGTTGCCTTCGAGTGCGGTCGAGTGGTGCGCCTCGAGGTGCCAGATGTCCGACCAGACGAACTCCGACTCCTTCGGGGAGGGGAGTCCCCCGAGGCGCTCGTTGAGCTCACCGATCGCGCCTTCAAGCCGTGCGTACACCGTTGCCCGTGAGGGTCTCCCGCGTGCCATGTGCCTCCTGACCGATACACCAGATCGCTACCCAATGGATCTTATCAAGGAGGTCTCTGGTTGATACACGAGGAGCCGACCCAATTGAACTTATCAGCCGCAGGCGAGCGAGGGCTGTGAGGACGGCGATCTAGCTCGCCCACGACATGGGTGTGCTCAGGCGACTACGTCGTGCTGGGTGGTGGCAGGTCGGTGTCCGCGATCCGGGGTCGGTCGCGGAGTACGGCCTCCGCGTTGCGCAGGTCGCAGGGCTCATCGCCGCCGAGGAGGGCGCGGACCCGGCCCGTGCGGCGGTTGGTAGGGCTCTTGCGGACTCTCTGCGGACTGGGTACGGACCGCGCAGGGTCAGGCCTGGGCCTGGTCGTGCCAGGTCATAGGGCTACCCGCCACGACCGCGTCGGGCATGTGGGCGACCTAGTCACGAGTGATCGTCTCGTTGCTGGCCTTCTCACCGAGGTAGGGACGAACCGAGTGCGGGATGTCGGTGATCCGCGTCTCCCGGAAGTCGTGCCACAGGCCGTCAGACACCAAGGCCGCCAACGCTCGCGGAGCCGCAGAATTCCCACGTTCCCGGCCGATCCTGCCGGGTACCCCGACAGGCCATAAGGCCTGCCGAGGAAACCCGGCGTATAGGCCCGTGAGTGCCGGGACCGTGGCCGCTGGTCAGCGTCGTCCGAACGGGCCGCGCCTTCGCCGTCGCCCGTTCGCGTCGGACCTGGTCCATGCGCCGCCTACGTGTGTGCGGGTGGCGTGCTCGCCGGGTTCGATGTTCAGTACCTCGATCAGGGTGGCGTCGAGTTCGACGATGTGGTGGAGGTGGCCGATCCTTCCGTTCACGATGGTCGCGTCGGACGTCCCGATGAACTGCCACATCCCGTCGTCGCCGTCGTGCGAGACGTACAGCACCGGTTCCTCGCCAGCCGGTACTCCTGACGTGGCGACGCTGGCTGTACCAAGGACGCAGTGCCGTAGCCATCCCGCGCGGCTGTCGAGAGCCATCACGGCGTCGACCACAGCCCAGATGAACGGAAGATCCTCATGTTCCCTGGCCTCGACGGCGGTCAGGTGCGGGCCGCCCTGGGGCACAGTCTCGAAGGGTTCGTCGACCAAGGCGTAGGCGATGTCGCCGTCGTGGGCGAACACCGCTGCGTGGATGGTTGCGCCGCCCGCGTTGCCGGCGCCGATCCCGACGGAGGCGCGCCCGGAGTCCGCGCCCGAAACTCAGCCGAACGCGTACGACGCCAGCTCGCCGCGTGGGCCGATGAACTCACCGGATACCCGGCGATCAACTCCCTGAGCCGTCGTGATCTCGACGAACTGTCCTTCGTTGACCTTGATTTCCACAGCTGGAGCCTATCTGCGCCTTGCTACGGGCCAGTCCAGGAAGAGTTCACAAGCATCCCGGCAGTCACCTCCTCCAGCCAGCACCGACCAACGCAGAAACCGCTAGATTCCAACGTTTCCAACGAGGCCGATGCTGGCCATCCCCCAGATACGACTTCGAGCTCTACTACGGCATCTGGTGGGCGGCCGGTGATGGCCTCCTGAGGTTCCGGGGCCGGGCTGGGCCATAGCCTTGGCGCCGTGACGACCTACCCGTACCTCGGCGTCGAGGGCTACCAGCCGGGCTATCAGCGTGGCCTCGCAACGATCGCGGAAACGCATCGGCGGCGTCTCGCGGGACTCATCGGTCAGCGCCTCACCTGCGCGTGGCTGCTCTGGGATAGCGAACGCGACGAGTGGTTCGCCGACGCACCTGTGCTCCTCGAGTTCGACAGCGAGCAGGTCGAGGTCCAGCACCACAAGTTCGATGAGCTGTCACTCACCTGGAACACGGTTGACCCGGGCGGTCCTGTGCGGTTCGAGGACTTCGACCTGTGCTGGCGGAGCGACGCGGCGGCGATCTTGTCGGGCCTCCAAGGCCAGTCCGTCAGGCAAGTCTCGTTGCTCGAATGGCGGGGCCGCGACATGGCCAGCGGCATGGTCGCTGTCCATCTCGTGTTCGACGAGGGGCAGGTGACCGTCTACAACGCCCTGGACGAGAACGGGCTGTCGTTCGACGACCCGCAGCCTGAGTACTCCTGGCACCGGATCGGGTGACACAGCGGATGTGCTCGCTGTCTTAGCCGTGGACGGCGTTGAACCTCGCGAGCAACTCGGCGTCGTTCCTTGGCAAGGTGGCGATCATCCTGTCAGGGAGGTTGCCGATGACCGTGGCGAGGCGGGATGCCAATGTCATGTCGCTCAGGTGGTCCCAGGCGTCGTCAGGCGCTCGGATGACCGCGAGCAGCAGGTCGCCGGGGTAGAAGTCCCCGCTCACGAAGGGGCCCTCGATCAGCACTTGCACTGCTATGGGGAGCACCCGCACGAGCGCCAGCTGCTGGGCGACGAGGACCCGCAGGTCTTCAGGAGTGAGTTCGGTCAGCGGCCGCTGACGTGTGGCATGCGCGCGCCGCATCAACCCGGTGGCGTCCGGGGCAGGGTCAAGGCCGCGCCGTGCGGCGGGGGCGCCGGGTACACATCGGGTACACATCGGGTACACATGAGTGCCGTCTCTGCCCATCTGATGCCAGCCTCTCCAACGCGCCCCGGACCCGGCAGAACCGCCAAGTTCCAACGATCTCACGGCGCCCAACCAACTCGTCGGACACCGCGAGACATACCAGCACACCATCCGGGAGAACCCGGCGTACAGACCGGCTCGTCCGCTTTTGAGCCTCTGACCTGCGTCGGAGCGGTGGCCGGAGAAGCCCGAGCTGTCGCGTTGTGCGAGGTCGTCCGGAGCGGAGCCTCGCGCAGCGAGCCGGACAGCCATCAACGGCCCGAACTGATCTCGCCGATACAGCCGGGTCCATTCGACGCTCGGGCGTTCCACCCAACCAGTGACGTCTCGGAGTCCCCAGCGTTTCCGGCCAGCGGCCTCAGCTGGATCCTGTTCTCATCCCGCAGGACCACCAGCCCTCGTCCAGCCGGGCCGGGGCGGTGCAGGCCATGCCACGCATGTTTACGTCGGGTCTGCGGTGGGGCGAGTAGATGTAGCCGCCCGCGTCGTCGACCAGCCGTGCCCACTGCGGAACGAAGATGGTCACCGCATCAGGGCCTTCGGCCTCGTGGTAGACGTCGACGGAGCCGGTCACGGAGACGAAGTCCAGGGTCCGGGGAAGTTCGGCATATGGCCCGTCGAGATCGCCCTGCACCGCGCGTTCGACGACGTCGTCGAGCGCGGGGCGCAGCGTGTAAAAGTCGTGCCGCGCACTGTCATGTGTCAGGCCGACGCTTCCCGGGACCGCCCATGACGTGATGAACACCGCACCGAGCACGACGACGCACACCGGGAGCCTGTGCGCCGCTCGGCGTCTGACGATGCCGAGCATGGCCACCGAGACGATGACGAAGCCGACGGTCCATGTGAGGCCTCGACCGATCGCGGCGTCGAGGTTCTCACCGAGGACACCGTTGAATCCGGCGTGTTCCAGAACCTGCCACAGTCCGATCGGCAAGGCCCTGAGCTTGTACGCGGTCCAGGCGAAGACCTGGGAAGCCCCGATGAGCATGAGCACGACGCCAACCGCCACCAGGACGATTCTCGTCCAGCCGCGTGAAATCCGTGGAGGAGTGCTCTGAGCGGCTGTCATGCCGAGATGCTACTGGCGCGACCGGAACCTAGGGGCAGGACAGGCAGGACCGTGGGTGCTAGCCCGGTACTCGGCGATCTGCACGATCCAGCGGATGCATGGGAGGGCACCCTCCCATCGACGATGCGAGCATCGAGCCTAGGGTGCAGCCTGGGTCGATCGCGTCAAAACTGGCAGGGGTTAGGACTGCCAAGTCGCTGCGTGGCCGGGAGATGCCGTAGGTCTCGTTGAGTCAACGAGGACGCGATAGGTACCGTCGTGTAGGCGCTGAGCACCGCTCATTGGTGACGTGCTGTCCGTTCCGGTAGAACGATCGCTATGAGCTGGGTGGCGAACGTCATGATCTCGGTCGACATGGACGACACCGAGAACGCGGAGGCGCTGAGCGAGTGGCTGCGGACGGAGGCTCCCCTCCGGTCGAGTCCTGAGCGTGGCGGAGTGGGGTATCTGAGGTTGCTCACCAGCGCGGAGGGCGGCCAATGGGGCGGGTGGAAGGCGCCCGAGTGCGAGGTGTGGGCGGGTGCGCTGAACCATGCTGACCTTGATGCTGTCCGGCAGCGATTCTTCGAGACGCCGTGGCGCGAGCCGAACGCGGCGCAACTGTTCGTGATGGACCAGGAAGAGGGCTTCTTCCGGCTGTGGATGATCCGCGGCGCCGAGCTTCGGCAGTTCGCGCCGCTCGTACCGAGCGAGGACGACGAGGTCTTCTTTCGGGAGTGAAGAGCCAAGCACAAGACCGATCGCACCGCGGACCCGGCAGAACCGCGAAATTTCAACGTTCTCGCAGTGCCCAACCAACTCGGCGGACACCGCGAGACATACCGGTACGCCCTCCGGGAGAACCCGGCGTACAGACCGACTCGTCCGCTTTAAACGCTCTGACCAGCGCATTCAGGTTGCGCCGTCGCTCTCCGGGCGCTTGATCATCGTGGCGAGCCCGATGGTCAGTGCCATGACGCCGGCACCGATCCCGAACGCCAGACCGGCGCCTTCGGCCATCGCCGCCGCGCCGGACGACCCGCCGTCTTCCAGGGATGCCGCCCGGATGGTCATGATCGCGATGAAGAGCGCGGTACCGGCGGCACCCGCGACCTGCTGCACCGTGTTGAGGGTGGCCGAACCGTGCGAGTACTGGTGCGGCTTGAGCACCCCGAGCGCGGCGCTGAACAGCGGCGTGAACACGGAGGCGAGGCCGACCATGAGCAGGATGTGCGCGCCGAGGATGTAGAAGATCGACGTCGTCGGCGAGATGAACGCGAACGCCCCGCTCGCCACCGTGACCACCACGGTGGCGGGGATCATGATCGGCCGGGGGCCGAACCTGTCGTACCAGCGGCCGACGACCGGGCCGAGCACACCCATCGCGACGCCTCCCGGCAGCATGAGCAGGCCGACGGTCAGCGGCGCCATACCGAGGGCGTCCTGCAGGACCAGCGGCAGCACGATCATCGTGCCGAACATCGCCATCATCGCGACCGCCATGATGACGACGGCGACGCGGAAGTTCGGCTCGAGGAACGTGCGCAGGTCGAGCAGTGCGGAGTCGGTGCGCTGCCGTGCGATCTGCCGCCAGATGAACAGGCCGAGCACCGCGAGGCCCACGCCGAGCGGGATCCACGGGTTGACCGCCGTGGCGTGCTGCGCCGCCTCGCCCAGGCCGGAAAGGCCCCACACGACACCACCGAACGCGACCAGTGCGAGCAGCAGTGACAGCGGGTCGAGGTGGTGCTCGTCCTTGTCGGACACGTCGCGGATCCAGAGGATGCCGGCGGCCAGGGCGAGCGCCGAGATCGGCAGGACGACGCCGAACACGCCGCGCCAGCCCAGGGGGTCGAGGACCGCACCCGACAGCGTCGGGCCGAGCGCCGGCGCCAGCGCGATGACCAGCGTCACGTTGCCCATGATCCGGCCGCGCATGTGCGGCGGGACGATCGTCATGATGGTGGTCATGAGCAGCGGCGTCATGATGGCCGTGCCCGTCGCCTGCACCACGCGTCCGGTGACGAGGATCGCGAAGCCTGGTGCGATCATCGCCAGCGCGGTGCCGGCTGTGAACAGCGCCATCGCCAGCAGGTAGGCACGGCGCGTGCCCAGCCGGTTGATGAGGAAGCCCGTCGCGGGGATGACCACGGCCATGGTCAGCATGAACGCGGTGGTGAGCCACTGGCCCGTCGTGGCGGTCACGCCCAGGTCGGCCATGATCGGCGGCAGCGCCACGGACATCGTGGTCTCGTTGAGGATCACGGTGAACGCGCTCGCCATGAGCAGCGCGATGACGCGGAGATGGCCTGGGGCGAGCTTGTCGGTGCGTGACGGCGCGGAGGCGTCACTCGATGCGCCGTCGGATGTGGCCGCAGTGGTCGGTGGATCGCTCAGGTGGTCGGATGTGTCAGTCGTGGCACTCATGGGCTTTGCCCTCTCGTACAGCGCGTGGGACGGGGTCGAGAGCGACGTTGCACGCGACCTGCTTCTGACGAACAAGGCTGGCTCCGTGCCGGCGAGATCGTCAAACATCTTTGCCAGTCCGGCAAATCTCGCCCGGTGACACGGTGGTTGCCATTCCTGAGGTGTTCGCCTCGTTCGAGCACGATGATCTCGGCGTCCGGTACGAGCCTGCGCAAGCGTGTGGCCGCTGACATGCCACCGGCCACGCCACCCACGATGACAACCTTCATCGTTGCGTTCTCCTGCCTCTGGTGATGCCCGAAGCCACCGCGGCCTGGGTCGATGCACGAGACTGGCTCGGCGCGCGGGAGAACACCAAAGCTGTTTGCCGCCTTGGCAAACGTCAGGGGGACGGCCGTGGTTGCCCGGCTGGCGACCTAGTTCATTTCCTCGAGGTGGTGCGGGCGCGGATGCGTGCGGCTCGCCTTGTCGTTCGATGAGGCAGAGGTATTCCACGGGCTGGTTGGTTGCGGCGCCGAACAACGACGGCAAGGGCGTGCAGACGATCGAGGAGAACCTCGAGCAGCTCAAGCAGATGTCGAGCGGCGGGGGCGTCGTTGCGTTGCGGTACGACATCGTCCGGCAGTTCCAGAAGCCCGACGAGGTGCTCCAGCAGCACGTGCTGCACATCAACATGCCCGACGGGTCCGGCACCGAGCTGCCCGTGGCGATGTACTTCGGTTTCAAGGACGGCCTCATCGACCGGATCGAGGAGTACGCGAACATGACGCCGTCCGACGAAGGCAACGTGGGCGACGACAGCTGATCCAACGCTGGGACGGACCTCCGGCATCTGGGCCCGACCGGCGCCCAGGTGCCGGGACCCTCCCCTCAACCTGATTGACGGCGTCGGGGACGCGATCGAGGCGTACCGGCCTACTGGACCATTCCGATGTTGAGTGCGGCCAGCTGTAGCGGGGTGCCGGACACGATCAAGCGCAGGTCGGGGTGAGTCTTGTCGATAGTCCAGTCCACGAACGCGCAGCAGGTCCTCTCTACCTCGACCAGGTCCTGCAGCCGCCGGACGGAGCCGTCGACCTTGGCGTAGTGGATCGTCAGGCTGGTCTCGGAGCGCTCCTGCTCCAGGGCGTACGCGCCGGGGTCACGGTCGAGCTCGCAGGAACTCCTGCTTCGCGCAGCGGTAGGCACGCATCGTCGAGATGTCGTGATCAAGGCTGGCGGCTGAAAGGTCACCTCAGCGTGAGCGGAGTCTCCGATGTGATGCGGGTCAGCTTCTGCGGGTTGCGGACGTAGTAGAGGCCGGTGATGCGGACGTCCTCGATACCCACCGCTATGACGCCGTCGATCTCGCCGTCCACGCGAAGGAGGAGGGCCGGGTTGCCGTTGACCATGGTGAGCTCGCTGCTGAGCGCGAGCCGGGCCTTGCCGAGGCCATCGACGATCATGCGGGCTACCTTGTCGGCGCCGGTGATCGGCCGCGGCGCGGCCTGCTTGACGCCGCCGCCGTCGCTCATCAGCACGACCTCAGGGGCGAGTACATCGAGGAGGCCCTGGAGGTCCCTGGTCTCAAGCGCGCGCTGGAACGACTCCAGGGCCTCACGGGTCTGGGCCGGGGAGACCGTCTGGCGCGGGCGGCGTGCGTCGACGTGCTTGCGGGCCCGGTGCGCGATCTGGCGAACGGCCGCCGGGGTCTTGCCGACGGCGGCCGCGATCTCGTCGTAGTCCACGTCGAAGACCTCGCGCAGAACGAAGACGGCACGCTCGGTCGGCGAAAGCGTTTCCAGGACGAGCATGAGCGCCATCGACACGCTCTCGGCAAGCTCGACGTCTTCGGCCACGTCCGGCGCGGTGAGCAGCGGCTCGGGCAACCAGGGGCCGACATACGCCTCCTTGCGGCGCTTCATCGTGCGCAGCCGGTCCAGCGAGCGCCGGGTGGCGATCCGGACCAGGTAGGCGCGCTGGTCGTGTACCTGTCCGAGGTCGACCTTGACCCACCGCAGCCAGGTCTCCTGCAGGGCGTCTTCGGCGTCGGCAGCGGAGCCAAGCATCTCGTAGGCGACGGTGAACAGCAGGTTGCGGTGGGCGAGGAACGCTTCGGTCGCGTGTTCCATCTGGCCGCCAGCCGTCAGCTCGGCTGCGCCCGTCGTCACATCTTTGCGCTCGTCCATACCTGGCTCCTGCCTGTCCGTCCGCAATATTTCTGCTCCGTGCACAGGGCGCCGACGTCCTGCGCCGTGTGACACCCATGATCGGTGAGACACCTCACATGACCGCACTGTCACAAATCTCGCCGTGCCGACGCCACATGGTCGTCAGGACGCCGCGACACGTGCGGCACACGAATCCGCGAGCGATCACGGTGGCTCGTTGCGTGGTGACCGCCGCGCGACCGCCACCGCAGAAGGAACGGAAGAGGCACTATGAGCAAGGTCTGGTTCGTCACTGGTTCGTCTCGCGGCCTGGGCCGCAACTTCGTCGAGGCCGCTCTGTCGCGCGGTGACAAGGTGGCCGCGGCTGCCCGGACTACAGCAAGCCATGCGGAGCTGGTCGCCGCCTACGGCGAGGCGGTGTTTCCCCTGGAGCTGGACGTGACCGACAAGACCGCCGTCTTCGAGAGCGTGAAGCGGGCCAAGGAGCGGTTCGGCCGTCTGGACGTCATCGTGAACAACGCCGGCTGGGCCCAGGTCGGCACGGTCGAGGAGCTCGCCGAGCAGGACCTGCGCGACCAGCTGGAGACCAACCTGTTCGGCGCGGTGTGGGTGATCCAGGCCGCACTGCCTCACCTGCGCGAGCAACGCTCGGGGCACATCGTCCAGCTGTCCTCGGCGGCCGGACTGATGGCGATGCCGCTCAGCGGCGCCTACAGCGCCTCCAAGTGGGCGCTGGAAGCCCTGAACGAATCCCTCGCCCACGAGGTCGCCGACTTCGGCATCACGGTGACCGTTGTCGAGCCCGGCGGCTTCGCCACGCGGTCCGGCAAGAACCCCGATCCGCTCAACAACGGCCACCTGTCCGAGCCCAACCCGATCTATGACGACCTTCGCCTGCGCATCGCCGCGTTCGCGGGCAACCAACCTGCCGGCGACCCGGCCGCCGCGGCCCAGGCACTCCTCAAGCTCGTCGACTCCGACAATCCGCCCCTGCGGGTGCTCTTCGGGCAAGGCTTCTACCCGATGCTCCAGCAGGTCTACGCCGACCGGCTCAAGACCTGGGCCGACTGGCAGGACCTCTCGGCGGAGGCTCACGGCAACCTCGATCCAGAGAATCGGTGATCCCTGGGGCGAGTCAACTCACCCGGAGCAAGCCGACCAGGAGAGCAACCCATTGAGGAGCAACCCATGAGGAACAAGCATCACATCGTCGTCCTCGGCGCTGGCTACGCCGGGGCCTATGTGGCCGGGAACCTGGCCCGCCGGCTGTCCCCGGCCGACACCGAGATCACCGTCGTCAACGCTGAGCCGGACTTCGTCCAGCGGCTGCGGCTGCACCAGCTCGCCGCCGGCCAGGAGATCGATACTCCAGGGCTCGCCGACGTCTTTGCGGGCACGGGGATACGGCTGCGCCTGGCCCGTGTGGCCGCCGTCGACACCGAGCGCCAGGTCGTCGCCCTCGCGATGGCCGACGGCGGCGGCGAGCTCGGCTACGACACGCTTGTCTACGCGCTCGGCAGCCACGTTGCCGACTGCGGCGTCCCTGGCGTGGCCGAGCATGCCTTCCACGTCACCGCTCGGCCCGCGGCCCTGCGCCTGCGCGAGCGCCTGGACAGTCTGGACAGGCGGGGCGGCGGGAGTGTGCTGGTCGTCGGCGACGGGCTGACCGGCATCGAGACCGCCACCGAGCTCGCCGAGTCCCGGCCCGGCCTGTCGGTAGCGCTCATCGCCCGCGGTGAGCTGGGCGCCCGGCTCTCCGCCGGAGCACGCAGGCACCTGCGCCAGGCCTGCGACCGGCTGGGCATCACCGTCCTGGAGCACACCAGTGTCGGAGCCGTCGAAGCGACGCGGGTGCTGTGCGCCGACGGCACGGCCGTGGCAGCCGACGCAACCGTGTGGACAGCCGGTTTCGCGGTCAGCCCGATCGCCGCCGCCAGCGGGCTGGAGTTCACCGAGAACGGCCAGATCGTTGTCGACGACACCATGCGGTCGGTCTCGCACCCGAACGTCTACGCCGCCGGCGACAGCGCCCACGTCATCGGCCACAACGGCCGGCCACTGCCGATGTCGTGCGCGTCGGCCGGCTCCACCGGACGGCAGGCCACTGACGCGATCGTCGGACGCCTGACCGGCCACAAGATCGCGAAGGGCAACCTGGACTACCCGGGCAACCACATCAGCCTCGGACGGCGGGACGGGATCCTGCAGCCGGTCGACCACACAGGACGAGCGAGACCGAAGTACATGGGCGGCCGGACAGCCGCGCGTATCAAGACGGGCATCCTCAAGATCTCGCTGTGGGGCATCCCGCACCCGACCTTCGGCCTGCCCAAGCGCAAGCGCCGGCTCGCCACTGCGCCGGACGCGTCTCGCCGAGAAGGCGCTCGCGCAGCCGCATAGTCCGGAGCTTTCACCGGGATCGACCGCACGCCTCAGCGGCACCGCGGGATCGGCTCGGCCCGCCACCTGGCCGTAGGTACGACGACATCAGGAGAGAACATGACCTCAGCACTGATCACTGGAGCGAACAAAGGCCTTGGCTACGAGACCGCGCGCAGGCTCGGGGAGCTGGGCTGGACGGTCTTCCTCGGCTCACGCGACGAAGGCCGGGGTAGGGCTGCCGCCCAGAAGCTGGCCGCCGACGGCGCACACGTCATCATGGTCCCCTTGGACGTGTCCTCGGAGAAGTCGGTGGCAGGGGCCGTGCGGCTGGTCCGGGAGCACACCGACCGGATCAACGTGCTGATCAACAACGCCGCCACGCCAGGCGGCGGTGTCAACCCGGCGGACGCGACAGCCAAGGACATCCACGCCGTCTACGACACCAACGTCTACGGGCCGGTCCGGGTCACGCAAGCGTTCCTGCCGCTGTTGCAGGCGGCCGACAGCCCTCGGGTGGTGATGGTCACCGGCCCCGGGGGCTCGATCGAGTACGTGACCGACCCCGGGCAACCGGTCTCGAAGATGTACGAGCTCGCCTACACCTCGTCGAAGGCGGCGCTGAACATGATCACCGTCCGATACGCCCAGGCACTGCCCGCCATCAAGTTCAACGCAGTGATCCCCGGCGAACTAGCCACCAGCAGGTTCCCCGCCACCGACATGAGCAGACACATGGGCGAGCTGACGGTCACCGAGGGCAGCGATCCGATCATCGAGCTCGCGACGCGCGCCTCTGACGGGCCGACCGGGATCTTCATCGATCGCCTCGGCCCCATAGCCTGGTAGTTCTCCGTCTGGTTGGTCGTCGACGGACGCGGCCGTCTCAGGGGTCGGTATCACCGGGGTGACGGTGGTCGATGTCAAGCACGCGACCAGCGAAGCGCGTTCAGTTCGTCGAGGGCGCGATGGCCGCGCTTGACCACCCCTGGAACGACATCGTGGCGCCCGTCACGGACGGGGATCTCAAGCATGTGGAGGACGTGCGCCGCTGTGAGCACCGCCGCCCCGTCCAGGCCGACCAGGTCGAGGATTCTCGTCCACAGCCGCCGTCGGACATCGTCCAGCAGCGGATCCCGGAAGGTGTACCAGACGAGGTTCGTGAGATCGATCGCCCGCGTGCCGCTACCGGCGTTCCCGACATCTACGACCGCCACTACCGCTCCGTCACGGACCAGGATGTTGCTGGGGGTCGCGAGATCGGCATGGACCATGTCAGGGGCGTCGCGTGGTGGTGGGGCGTCGGCACACACGAGTCGCAGGCGCTCGACCAGGTCCGACACCTCGGAGGAGTACCCCGGGAGCCTGGCCATGGACCGGCGGAGACGTGACTGCTCCCGCGTCTCGTTGAGATCCAGCCCGGTGCTGGCCGGATCCTGAGCCGTGGCGACCCGCCAGGCGTACGACCAGTGGTCGTAGGGCTCGGAGGCTTGCCCGGCCTGGAGCTCGATGATCTCCATCAGCTGCTCGACGAGAGAAGGGGTCAGCTCCGACGCGGCAGCAGCGTCGACGAAGTCCATCAGCTGCCAGACATGAGTGGCCGTGGCCCCCACGCCGAGCCAGGCCGGTGTGGGATAGCCGCGCCTGCGCATGTGCTCGACCACTCGCTGGGCGCGCAACGTCTCGTCCAGGTGGTTGGGGTGTGCCCGGGGCACTGCTTTGAGAACTGCAGCTGCACTTCCGGCCAACTGGACGCGCGTGGCGCCCCCGTTGACGCCTCCGGGTAGGCGACCGAGAAGAGTGACCTCTGCTCCGACCGCACCGGCCACGTCGTCCAGGACCTCGGCCAGCGGCCCTTCGGGATGGGTGCCCTGGTTCATCGGCTCGGGGCCGCAACGGCGAGAGCGCAGCACATGCACAGGACCTTACGGCCGAACGCGGCCTTGGCGGTGAGCCGGCGCAGGGTTGCGCTTTGACCGTTCGCAGATTGCACCATCCGACTAGCTGCTCGTCTCGTACCTGTTCAGGACCACTCCGCCGGGAAACCTCCGCGTCTCCACCAGGTTCAGGTTCACCCAGCTGTCCAGCGCGGTGAAGAACGATGTGCCGCCACCCACCAGGACCGGATGGGTGGCGATCGCGTACTCGTCGATCAGCCCGGCCCGCATGGCCGCCCCGGCGAGCTTCGCGCCACCGACCCTCATCGGCCCGCCGTCCTCGCCTTTGAGCCGGGTGATCTCCGCGACCGCGTCGTCGGCGACCACGCGGGTGTTCCAGTCGACCTTGTCGATCGTCGACGAGAACACCACCTTCGGCGTGTCCCGCCAGTTCCGCGCGAACTCGACCTGCGCAGGGGTGGCGTCCGGCTGCTGGTCGCCGGTCGGCCAGTGGGAGCTCATGGTCTCCCACAGCCTGCGCCCGTACAGGAACAGGCCGATCGCCCGCTCCTGGTCGAGCCACCACTGGAACAGCTCGTCGCTCGGCGCGCTCCAGCCGAGGTTGTCGCCGGGCGCGGCGATGTAGCCGTCCAGGGACAGGTTCATGCCGTAGAGCAGCTTCCGCATGGCTTCGTGCCTTCCGTCGGTTGTCTCAACAGAGACCGGCGCGGCGCGGGAAACTCATCGACCCTCGAGCCGTACTTCCGTCGATTCTCGGACGGTTCGGTGGCACGCTTCACCCCATGCGCGACGAGATGAGTGCCACCGCAGACGCCGGAACAGGGGAGCGGGGTGCCTATCGTTCGGCAGACGCGATCGCGCTGGGGCTCAGCCTCCTCCTGGGGGTGCGATCGTCCTGCTCCTTGGAAGTGTGTTCGGTCCCGTGGCCGGGGCCTCGGTGTTTTGGCTGCTGGTGATTCTCGGGATCGTGACGCTCGTTGCCGGCACCATCCAGCTCGTCATCGGCGTCTACCAGTGCGCCGACAACATCGACCGGGCGGCGAAGGTGCTGATCGACGGGCAACGTGACCAGGACGTGTTGCGGAGGTCGTCGTCGTGAATGGATGGATGTGTGGCCCGAGTCATCTCAGCGCTCACCGCCCTTGACGCGGGCAGGGCCGACGAGATTCTCGCCCTGTGCCGCCGGGACCGGTCCCGGCGGCACACGGCTAGCTTGCCGGGGAGCCCAGCTCGGCCGAAGGAGGAATCATGCGGCTGCTAGCGCGTCGAAGCAAGGGCCATCGCATGCCGAGGCGCCGGTCGACGGCGGCGTTCGAAGCGCTGCACCGTGCCGTGTTGTGGATCCTCATCGCAGGTGTCGTGATCGCGGGCGCGGTCGTTGGATGGCTGAACGCGGACGGCGGCGAGTACCGCGATGCAGTCGTTCTCGACACCTGGACCGAGCAGGACTGCGGTTGGCACGGTCCTGCCGAACATCAGACATATAGCTGCACGACGTCGTCCTGGGCCTCCGTCTCCTATTGGGACAACGGGCGTGAGCAGACCGGCACCGTAGCGGGCACCTTTGCAGCGGGTGAGCGCACCGAGATCTACATAGGGCGCTTCAACCTTGCGCTCTCATGGGCGGATGCCTTTGCACCCTGGCTCTTCTTCGGCGTCGTTGCGGCTTTCATCATCTGGTGCATCAACGGGATGTTCTTCGATTAGCTGCCTGGCGTCGCCGTCGGACCACGCCATCCTCCGCGTGCCACGCCATGGTCCACCGAACAGCCGGTCGGGCAGCGGAAGATGGCGTGACACGCAGAGAATGGCGTGTCTACCGGGCGATCAGCCGCGTCGGCCGTCCGCCGGCTTCAGCGACGACGCCGTCGCGTCAGAAAGTCGTCCATCGCAGCCGCCCGACACTCAGGACGAAGCCCCGGTCCGCTTGTTGACGACCCGTGCCACGAACTGCGCGTCGCGCGTCTTGCCCACCTCGAGCAGCGCGCTGACGACGGCCTGCGCCTGATCCCGCAGCTCAGCGATGTCAGAGGTGCGCAGCACCCGGTAACCGAGGCTGTTGTAGGCACTGTTCGCATATGACCTCGCCTCTCGCTGGTTGCCCAGGGCCAGATGGAGGTGCATCAAGGTGGTCAGGGCGGCAGTGTGGTTCATGCTGCTGTAGGACTTGTGCCCGAGCTTCTCGGACTGCTCGAACCAGTCCACGGCTGACTGGGCGAACGGCAGCGCATCGCGGGGCCTCTGCTCGTTGGACATGGCCGTCGCGACAGCATGCTGAGTGAGCGCCGTCACATAGGCGTTCTGGCCGTTCGCGTCAGTCTCAAACGCTCGATTCGCGTAGCGAGCCGCCTGCTGAGCCTTGACCCGCGCCGCATCGTGGTCTTGCACGGCTTCGAGCGCGCTGCAGTGCGCCAGCAACGCCAGGCACGAGAGACGTTCGAAGTCCGCCGGTTGATCAGCTTCGGCCGCGAATCCTTCCGCCAGGCGAGCTGCCTCCAGAGATGCGTCGTGCCGACCGCATCGGGCCAGGACTTTGGCCGACGTCACCAGGGACTCTACGGCTTCCACGGGGTCGAGCGCGTCGGTCACACGGACGTCCTGCAGCAGGGCAGCACAGGCTTCCGCGCTCTCGCGGGCACGCCGATCGTCCCCGATCTGGAGCTGCAACCAGGCGCGCCGCGCGAGCATCGCTCCGAGGGCGTTCGTGACCCGCGGGTCGAGCCGTGATTCGCCGAGGACTTCGATTCCTTCGTTCAGCGTCTCCCTGTAGTCCTGCGTCATCCTGGGTTTGTGCCGCAGTTCCGAGCTGAGCTCGAACAGTGCGAATCCCAGGGAGTGGACGACCTCGACGTCGTCACGTGCGTGCCGTTCAACGCGCAGCGCGTCGACCTGTGCGGTCAAATCTTTGATGGCGCGCTTCTGCTTTCGGCTGCTGACCATGGCACGCAGCCTAGAGCGGGCCGATCGCGCTGGTGAAGTACGAACCGGTTCGTCCGCTCTCAGGCCCTGACCGGGCTGCCGTCGCCCAATTCAGGTACAGCGTCGTCATCCGTTGTGGGACGTTGGCCACATGGACGACCCACCACCGACCGATGCCGTTCACTCCCGCCTCACGAAGCGTTTGCGGCTGGAGCCGGTCGGTCCCGCGAACGCTCGTGACCTGCGGCTCGTGCAGGACGACGACGAAGTGTGGCCGTGGTACGGCGGCAAGCAGCCGAGCATCGAACAAGCGGGGCAGCAGGCGCGACTCATGGGCGAGGCGTGGCGTTCTCACGGCGTCCACAAGTGGATGGCGTATGACCGCGTGAGCGGCGAGGTTGTCGGTCGCGGCGGGTTGTCCCGGACGCCGGTCGATGACGACTGGGGGCAGATCTACGAGTTCCTTCCGGCCGAGCCGTGGGTGCGCGTGGCGCACGGGGCGGGCCGCCCGTTCGTCGCACACGCGAACTGGCTCGAGATCGGATGGGCGCTACGGCGCGAGTTCTGGGGGCGCGGCTACGCGTCTGAGATCGGCCGCGCCGGGCTGGCGTTTGCGTTCGACGCCCTCGGAGTGCACGCCGTGGCGTCGTGCACGGTCCGCCACAACGTGCGTTCGCGCGCCGTCATGGAGCGCATCGGCTTGCGCTACGCAGGGGAGATCCGAAGCCGCGGGATAGTCGAGGGGGTCGAGGGGGAGCGGGACGACGCGCCGTTCACCGTGTGCGTGCTGTTGCGGAGTGACTGGGACCGGCAACGGGGCACCGCCAGCATGAAGACACTGCCTTCGGCCTGATGCCCGGCTCAGCCCCGCACGCCGCCCCAGGTGACGAACTGGTCGGCGAGGACGCCGAGGATCAGCAGGCCACCGAGGCCCCACGCGGCAACCATGGCCCGACGCCGGCCCAGGGTCAGCAAGAGGAACGTCACCGTGCTGTAGGCCAGGGTGATGACGACCGCGGAGATGAACGCCGGTGTGAACCGGGCGTGCGGCGCACAACCAGGCGGCGCCGGGTACACCAGCGCACACACCGTCCCGTGGCCGGGCGGGTTGGCGAGGGTCCAGATGTTCACGAGGGTCCAGGTGGCGATCACCGCGGCGGCGACGAGCGCGAGCGCGTGCCCGACGGCGTAGAGCGTCGCTCGGGTCTCCTGGTCGTCCGCGTCAGTCTCTCCCACGGTCCGAGAGCCTATAGATCGCCGCCTTGGAAGCCGAGCAAAGTGCGCCGCCGAGCTCCAGCGATGGCAGCTACGGCGGCTCCCGTCACAGCCGGCCCGGCTCCAGGTGCTGGAGAATGGCCCGATGATCTCCACCGAACTCGCGGCCACGCTGCGCGACGCCGGCCTGGTCTGGACACCGGCCGACGGTGACCAGTTCCGGGTCCAGGCGCCCGAGCTCACGAGCGACGTCTTCACCGTCAGCACCATGACCATCGAGGCGCACGAATACCCGACAGGCACGATCCTCGGCTTCAACGGCACCACCGAGTGGGCGCTGGACTCGGTCGCGATCGAGGACGCGCTCTGGCTGCCGCGCGAGGACCAGCTGCGCGTCCTCCTGCGCTCGAGCTTCCAGGCCCTACGGCGTACCGACGGCGCCTACGAGGTCGAGGTCGAGCTCCTGGGGCAGACTCGCGTCTTTGCGGAGCCGCAACCCGACGAGGCGTACGGCCGGGCACTGCTCGCCCTCATCGGGCTCAGCCGCTGACCTGGAGCACGTCCATGTGCTGGCCAGGCCGCGGCCGGCCCCGGTGCCCGACGCCGCCGGGCGAGATCGCCTCGGACGGCGAAAAGCTGTCCGCGAGACGGGAACTAGCGCTGGCGGTCGACGGGGAGGCTGCCCCGCATCTCCGAGATCAGCTGCGGGGTGAGCGTGCCCTCGGTGCGGGAGACCAGGAGAGCCATCTCGTACCCGACGAGGCCGATGTCGCACGTGGCCTCCGCGACCACGCCGAGCACGGACCCGTTCGAGACGCTCATCAGGAACAGGAACCCCTTGTCCATCTCGATGATCGTCTGGCGGACGTTGCCGCCGTTGAGCTGTCGCGAGGCTCCGCGCGTGAGGCTCGACATGCCCGAGACGATCGCCGCGAGCTGGTCGCCGCTGGTGCGGTCGAGCTGGTCGGACATCGCCATGAGCAGGCCGTCTGCTGAAACGACGAGCGTGTGCCGGCTGCCCGGCACGGTGCGCACGAAGTTGTCGAGCAGCCACCCGAAATTCGTTGCTTCGGTACTGAGGGTCACTCTTCTGCTCCTCTGGTGCCTGCTTCCCGCTGACGGGCTCGGACAGGCAACCGGTTGAACTTGCGGATCTGGGCGTAGTGCATGCGTGCGGGAACGACGCGGCGCAGCATGCTGGTGCGTCCGGTCAACGGGTCGGCGGGGGGTACCGCAACGTCGGCATGGGATCCGTCGCTGCGGCCACGATAGCGCCGCAACGGTGGTGGAAACGATGCAGTCTCGCACGTTCACCTCAAACCTGGCACCGGCCCCCTCTGGCTCGACAAGGGACGGAAGTGACCGATCAGGGCTTCCGCGAGGGCAGCCGGGTTCTCCTCCGCGACGTGGTGGCCCGAGTCGATGCCGAATCCGTCCAGCTCGTCCGCCCAGCCGCGCCAGATGTCCAGCGGGTTGCCGTAGAGCTCTTCGATGTCGTCCTGGAGCGACCACAGGACGCGAAGCGGCGCGGTGACGTGCCGGGGCGCCGCACGGTCCGCCTCCTCGTGCGCGCGGTCCACGGAGAGGCCGGCGCGATAGTCCTCGAGCATCGCTCGCACCACCTCAGGGTGCGCGACGGCGTCCATGAGCTCGGCGTGGTTGTCGGCTCCCATGCTGGCCGGGTCCGCCTTCCGTCCGTACCACGAGGCAGGGTCGGCATTGATCACCCGCTCCGGGATCTCCGGCTGGGCGAAGAAGAACCAGTGCCACCAACGTGTGGCGAAGTCCGCGCCCGCGCGGCGGAGGTGCTCGCTGACGGGGAGGCAGTCGATCAGGACCAGCCGCTCGACCGCCGTCGGGTGGTCGAGCGCCAGGCGGAGCGCCACCAGGCTCCCGCGGTCATGGCCCGCCGCGCAGAAACGCTCGTGGCCAAGACGGCTCATGACCGTGACCATGTCCCGGGCGACCGCTCGTTTCGAGTGAGCGGAATGGTCCGGGCCGGGTTCTGGACCTCGTGACCGGCCGTAGCCGCGAAGGTCGGGACACACCACGGAGAAACCGGCGGCGACGAGCCGCGGGGCCACGCGGTGCCAGGTCGCCGAGGTGCGTGGATGACCATGGAGCAGCAGCACGGGCGGGCCCGACCCGGCGTGCCGGACGAAGATCGACGCCTCGTCGCTGTCGATCCACTCGGTCGTGAAGCCCTCGAACACACCTCGAGTATGCCCGGCACCCATGCCCGGCACCCATGTCCGGCACCCGGCCCGGCATCGTCGAGACGGATACCGACGTCAGGGTCCGCCCCGCACCCGCAGTGGTTCAGCCCACGCGGATGAACGTCGGGTTGGACTGCCAGATGCTGGTGTACCGCACGCTCTTGCCGGGGACCGGGGCCTCGATCTGCATCCCGTCGCCGGCATAGATCGCGATGTGTCCGGGGGTCCAGATCATGTCGCCCGGCTGAGCGTCCGCCCAGGACACGGGGGTCCCGGCGTATCGCTGCGCGGACGACGTACGCGGCAGGTCGATGCCGACCTGGGCGTAGACGTAGGAGGTGAAGCCGGAGCAGTCGAACCCGGCCGGGGTCGTCCCGCCCCACACGTACGGGACGCCGAGGTACCGCATCGCGATGGATACCACCGCTGAACCTCGTTGCTCGATCGCCTCCGCCTCGGCCTCCGCGGCACGCTGCGCCTGGTAGTCCTCGTTCTCGGCGGCCGAGATGACGGAGACTGCCGCCTTCTCGACCTTCAGCTCCGCGCTGGGATTGACGGCGACGACAGTCGTCGCGGCCATGCTCTGGCGGGCCTGGCTGGTCAGGGCGTTGAGGTCGGCCGTGTTGAGCGTGCCCTGGACGGCCTTGCCTGCCAGGGCTGTGTTGACCGCCGGGACGGGCGCCGCCTGGGCGGGCGGGGCGACCAGGGACAGCAGGACACCGCCACCTGCCGCGGCGATCACGGCACCACGACCGGTGATCGCGCCAGTCTGCGCGGAGGCTGCCCGCGTGACGAGGGTTCGAACGGGGCCGCGTGCTGCCCGGTGACGACCACGCAGGGACTGGGACGTGGCCGGGCTGGACTGGGGATCCATGAACGCAGGGACCTTTCCGATCGAAAACGGCATATCAGACTCACGGCGAGCCCAAGGGTAACGGAACGGCCACGGCGACCGAAACCCCCTGTCCGGGGCGGTGTGCGAGACGACGCGACCAGTCGGAGAGAATGCACCCCATGAGACTTCTGCTCCTGCGCCACGGACAGACACCCGCCAACGTGGAAGGCCTGCTCGACACGGCACACCCCGGTCCTGGGCTGACCACGCTCGGTGAACGCCAGGCCGCCGCGGTTCCGGAGGCGCTCCGGGATCGACAGGTGGACGCCATAGCCGTGTCCCCGCTGGTGCGGACGGCGCGTACGGCCGCGCCTCTCGCCCGAGCGCGGGGCCTCGAACCGCTGATGGTCGACGGCCTGCAGGAGGTCGAAGCGGGGGCGCTCGAGATGGCCGGCGACCATGAGGCGCACCTGCGCTACCTCGGGACCGTCTTCGCCTGGGCGCGCGGTGAGGTCGGCAGGGCCATGCCCGGAGGGCCGGACGGCCGCGCTTTCCTCGGCCGGTATGACGGCGCCGTCGCGGCGATCGCCGCGCACGGCTGGGACAGCGTCGTCGTGGTCTCCCACGGCGCCGCCATCCGTTCCTGGGTGTCGGCGCGCGTGGCGGGCGTGGACGTCGATCACGTCGAGCGGACCGCGCTGGCCAACACCGGTCTGGTGGAGATCGACGGCGACCCCGTCGGCGGCTGGCGGCTCGTCGACTGGTCCGCCGGGCCGGTCGGTGGGCTCGAGCTGGACGCACCGGCTGCCGACGACCCGACCGGAGAACCGGTCGAGGACTGAGCCCCGTCAGCGGCGCCCCAGCGCGAAGGTTGTCGAAGGCCCGGTGCCAACACCGGCCGCATCACTCGTCAGCCGGCGGTTCTCGGTGCGCGGTTCCGGACGGCCCGGTGCGTGATCACGAGCGCGAGCAGGGCCACGGCGACGACCGGAACGCCCAGCAGGATCCCGCCGGGCCGATGGGCCGGAGCGATCGATATCAACATCGTCAGCACCGCCACGACGAAGACGACCAGAGCCGCCGCCGTCGCCCGGCCGAGCCACGTGGGGACGGACGTCCCGATCCGACGCGTCGGCAGCGACGTGGCGACAACGGTCAGGACGGCGCCTACGAGCGCAGCCGCGATCGCGCCCCTGAGCACCTCGATGCCGATGAGGAAGACCGGCGCCGCACCGCCGCTCGGGACCGCTGACCGGGATACGCCGACGAGCGCTTCGTACAGGTACCACCCGAGGCTGGTCAGGAGCAGTAGGAAGAGCGTCTGCGCGGCGTGCCGACGGAACACGCGTAGCGCCAGCTCGCGGGCCATCGCCGCGCCGACCTCGCGTGGATCACCGAACTCGCGCACCAGGGAGTCCGTCCCGGGGTGCCGTTCGAGCGCCTCTGACAGTCCGTCCCTGAGCTCGTCGAGGATCTCGCCTCGTGCCCGTCCTCTCCGAGGGAGCTGCGTCTCCACCTGTGCGAGGTAGGCATCGACAGCACTTGTCCCAGTCATGCCGGAAACTCCAGGACGCGGTCGACAACTCCGGCGAACCCGCGCCACTCCGTCCGCTCCGAAGCGAGGTACGTGCGCCCGGCCGCCGTGATCGTGTACGTGCGCCGACGGCGGCCGTTGTGCACGCTCCAGTCGCCGGTGATCAACCCCGTCCGCTCCAGACGGTGCAGCGCCGGATAGATGGTGCCCGATGGGAGGTCGAAGGCGCCGGCGCTGCGGGACCGCAGCTTCTCGACCACGCCGTACCCGTGCAGCGGGCCAGGCTCCAGGACAGCCAGGAGCAGTGCATCGAGGTGGCCCTTCAACCTCTCGGTACTCATAGGTAGCAACGCTACATGAAGTTTTGCTACCGTACCGGCTATGCGTAGAAACGCTACAGGTAGTGGCGCTACCGCTCGCCGTCTGTCAGCCGACCAGCTTCCGGAGGTGCACCATGTCTGACGTGGCCATAGCCACCGACAACCTCACCAAGGTCTATGGTCGGCGCCACGCCGTCGACCGGCTGACGATCGAGGTACGAGCCGGCCAGGTGACCGGCTTCGTCGGCCCGAACGGGGCAGGGAAGACCACGACCATCCGGATGCTGCTCGGCCTGATCCGGCCGACCTCGGGGACCGCTCAGGTGCTGGACCGGCGGCTGGCAGATGCGCCGTCGTACCTCCACCGAGTCGGGTCCCTGGTTGACGGCCCTGCGTTCTATCCCCGGCTGAGCGGGCGGTCGAACCTACGTGTCCTCGCGAGGCTCGCGACTCTTGACCACCGAGTTCCCCATGTCCTCGAAGTGGTGGGGCTCAGTGACCGCGCGGACGATCCGGTGGCTACCTACTCGTTGGGCATGCGGCAGCGGCTGGGACTGGCCGCTGCGCTCCTTCCCGACCCGTCGCTCGTGATCCTGGACGAACCGGCCAACGGCCTCGATCCGGCAGGTATCCGCGACATCCGCAGGTTGTTACGCCGTCTCGCGGACGACGGCGCGACCGTCTTCGTCTCCAGTCACCAGCTCTCCGAGCTCCAGGAGGTCAGCGACGACGTCGTGCTTCTGCGCAAGGGGCGCCTGGTCTACCAGGGTGCGCTCGCCGGCCTCATCGCCCAGAACAAGGCGCGGATCACCGTCCGGCCGGAGGATCCGGAGCATCTTGTCGTGCTCGAGCGCATCGCTCGGGACAATGGATGGAGCGCGGTGGTCGGTCAAGGCACGCTCGTCGTCGGCGCACAGAGCGGGGCAAGCGGTCTGCTCAACCGGGCCGCGCACGGACAGGGCGTCACGCTGACGGAGCTGTCCAGCAGGCCACCCACCCTTGAGGAGATCTTTTTCGCGCTGACCGAGGAAGAAGAGTGACCATGACGCGCCTTCCGATGTACCGGCGTGGCCGGCTACAGGGATTTGCCGGTGCGTTCAGCAGCGAGCTGATCAAGCTGCGGCAGAGCACCTATTGGATCTGCGCTGCCGCAATGGCCGCGTTCATGGCGATCACCATGGTGATCGCGGTGCCCGGTCCGGAGGTCACGTCTGACCGTGGTCCGGCGGGTCTCGTGCTTTCGAGCGAAGCCCTGACCGCGTCGGACGGGCTGGGCCGGAGCCTCGGGAACTCCATCACCTTCATCGGCATCGTCACGCTCACAGTCGTCGCGATCAACGTCGGGAGCGAGTACAACCACGGGGTGATCCGGAACCTCCTCGTGCGACAGCCGCACCGCACGCGCTTGTTCTTCGGCAAGATCACTGCGCTCATGGGATACCTGACAGTCGCCGTCGTCCTGGCTTCGACCTGTGGCGCCGTGCTCGCTGAGCTGCTCGCGGGCTCCGACGTCGAGACGGGTGCCTGGTGGACGCGCGCAGGGTTGGCGGCGTCCGCCGGCGGGATGGGCAACGTCGTCGTCGCGACCTGGGGCTGGGCGGCGTTCGGGATCGCTCTTGCGATGCTGTTGCGCTCGGCACCAGCCACGATCGGCGTCGGTGTCGCCTACGCGCTGCCGGTCGAGATCCTGCTCGTAGAACTCTCCGACGATCTCTCGCGGTGGCTGCCCGGGCAGCTCTTCCAGTCGTTGGCTCGGGGTGGATCCGAGTCCGTCGACCACACCGGTGCCCTGGTCGGCTCTCTCGGGTGGACAGCTGCGGCTACCGTCCTTGCCCTCCTCGTCTTCCGGTATCGCGACGTGCCCGACTGATATATGGGTGCGTCGTCAGCGGTCCGCCCCGGTCGAGGGCTCGCCCACGTGCTCGATGCCCAGCTCCGGCGGCAGGTCGTCCTCGTGCCGGACGACGAGGGACGTCACCGCGCGGGTCAGGCAGACGTAGAGGCGGCGCAGGCCCGTGGCGTGGCTGGGCTCTGCCGCCACGATCCCCGCGGGGTCGTGCAGCACCACATGGTCGAACTCGAGGCCCTTGGCCAGCGAGGCGGGCACCAGGTCCAGGTGGGCGTCGAACTCGGAGGCGTCGTCGGCGTCGCCGTCCGGGCCGGGAGGCTCGTCGTCCCGCTCACCGACCACCGCGAACCTGAGCCCGACGGCGGCGAGCGCGCCGCGGACGTGCGGCACGCCGGCGTCGGGCACGATCAGGCCGACCGAACCCTCGAGACCGGCAACGCCCACGAGCACGTCGCCGAGCGGCGCGGTGGTGATCGTGAGGCGGCCGCGAGCGCGCCGGACCGCGGTCGGCGGTTCCAGGCCGGGCGCGATGCTGGGCAGGAGCCGCGCGGCCAGGTCGATGACGTCGGCAGGCACGCGGAACCCAGCGGTGAGCTGTTCCACGTGCCCGTCGGGCTTGGCCAGGTGGCCGAGGACGTCGGACCAGTCGCTCGACGCCCACGGTGTGGTGGCCTGGGCGAGGTCACCGAGGACGGTGAGCGAGCCCGTCGCGGCGCGGCGCCCGAGGGCGCGCAGCATCATCGCGGACAGGTCCTGCGCCTCGTCGACGACGATGTGCGCCAGCGACTCCGTCCGGTCGAGGAGGTCGGCCAGCTCGTCGAGCAGCACGACGTCCGCCGTCGTCCACCGCACCGAGCCGGCGGTGCGCGGCGGGCGGTCCCAGGCGAGGAGGCGCTGTTCGGCCTCGGACAGGATCCCGTCGGCGCACCCGGCGAGGAGCTCCGGGTCGGTGAAGAGGCGGAAGAGGAGCTTGCGCGGGTCGACCGCCGGCCATACCGCGGCCGCGTAGTCCCGGACGGGCTTGGTGCGGGCCAGGACGTCCCACGCCCGGTCGTCGAGCGCGTCGCCGGTCTCCTCGATCTGGACGAGCACCCGGTGCGCGAGCGCGTGCCGCAGCTGGGCCCCGCCGAGGGCGTAGCGCACGTCCCGTGCCCTGATCTGCTCGATCGCCTCGCGCGCCTCGTACGCCGGGACCCGCCAGCGGAAGGAGCCGCGTGGCAGGACCAGCGTGTCCTGCGGGGTGCCGATGTTCGACCAGATGGCGCGCCGCAGCACGGCCGCCATCCGGCCGTCGCCCTTGAGGGTCGCGACGTTCGCCGGCTCGCTGCCGCGCACCGGGGCGTGGCAGCTGACCAGCTCCTCGATGGTGGCCTGCGTGGCGTGGATCTCGCCGAGGGCGGGCAGCACGTCCCGGATGTACCGCAGGAAGCTCTTGTTCGGTCCGACGACGAGCACGCCGCGGCGCGTGAGCTGCTCGCGGTGCGCGTACAAGAGGTAGGCGGCGCGGTGCAGCCCGACCGCCGTCTTGCCGGTGCCCGGAGCGCCCTGCACCACCAGCGTGCGCTCGAGCGGCATGCGGACGATGACATCCTGCTCGGGCTGGATCGTCGCGACGATGTCGCGCATCGGACCGGTGCGGGGGCGCTCGATCTCGGCCTCGAGGATCTCCGAGTGCGCCGTGCCGTCGCCGCCGGGCGGGCCGGTGGGGCCGTCGGTGGCCAGATCCGCGTGGGTGAGGGGCTCGTCCTCGAACCCGGTCAGGTGGCCGCGGGCGAAGCCGTAGCGCCGCCGGGCCGTGATTCCCATCGGTTCCTTCGGCGTGGCCCGGTAGAACGGGGTGCTCACCGGGGCGCGCCAGTCCACGACCATCGGCTCGCCGTCCGGGTCCGAGACGTGCCGTCGTCCGATGTGGAAGGTCTCGGCGCTCTCGCCGACGTCGATCCGGCCGAAGAAGAGCGGGATCTCCGGGTCGTCGGTCAGCTGTTCCATCCGCCGTGCGAGCGCGGCCTCCAGGACGTCCGCGCTGACCGGGTCGCCGGCGTAGCGGCCGTCGAGCGCCGCCACCCGGTCCCGCATCCGGCCGAGCTGGTAGCGGGCCTCGGCGAGAAACTCCCGCTCGTGGGCGAGCTCGGGCACGTCGGCAGGCATGAGGGACCCTCCAGGAGACTGCGGGGGACTGGTCCGTCCGGGACGTTCGTCGGGACAGACGCGCCAGCGTAGTGCCGGGCAGGTGCGCGACGCGGCACTTTTTCGGTGACGGGCGGCCCGCTCAGGGACATATGTCCTCGGAGTCCGTTTCCACTGTCGCGGCAACCTGCCCCACGGTACGGTCGGGGAACCGCCCGGCCAATCGAGGAGCCCCAGTGTCGTCCGACGAGCTGCCCCAGGAGTTCCAGATCGACGTACCCGACGAGATGGAGACGGGCGTACCGGCCGACTTCGCCTCCGTCTGGCACACACCGACGTCGTTCATCCTGGACTTCATCGCCGTGAAGCAGCCGCCGAGCCCGGTCTCCGACCCCGAGTCGGGAGAGGTGACGTCGATAACCGTGCCGGGTCGCGTGGTGTCCCGTGTGCGCATTCCCCCGCAGCAGGTGTTCGAGCTTGCCAAGGCGCTCACTATGCAGCTCGATGCCTGGGAGAAGGAAAGTGCACCGACCATGCGCAATCCAGGGGTCGCAGAAGGGCCTGATGGCCCGAATCGATCGTCAGAGAATTGATCTTGTGAATCTTTTTCTTGAACGATTGTCCAACTCGACGACTGTTTGTACCGGTCTGACCGGTAGGATTGTTCCACTTTGACCGGAGAAGCGATGGGTTATACCAGTTCTGTGGGGGAAATGTAAGCCTCGCAGGCTGTTCCACTTGCGATCTTCACGGATGTAGGCTTCCCGTGATCGCGACGAAGGCGTTGCAATCTCCCAGAGTTGCCCGGGGGGTCGGGCGACCCGTTCCGGCGGCCGTGTCGGGGAGCAATGAACAGGGGCGATGCAAGTGAGCAACACGGAATTCGATAACAGGGGGCGCACGGGCGGGATCATGTTCGAAGAACAGTCCCGGACGAGTGTCGTGAGCATGTGGGGAGAGATCGACGTCTCCTTGCGCGGTGAGTCGAGTGCTGCGATTGCCAATGCCCTGGAGCGGGCCAAGGCGGTCGTGATCGACACCTCGAGGGTGACGTTCATGGACTCGACCGGCGTTGCTTTCCTCATGCAGATGTACACCTACGGAACGCAGGACGGGCTGACCGTCAGCCTTCCGGAACCGCCGCCGGTGGTCCGGAGCGTCATCGAGATGCTCGGGGTCGACGTGCTCTTCACCCAGCCGGCGCGACCCGCCGTCGTGCGGGAGGCCTGACCCGGTCCCGTCGGGACCACACCCGGCCCGAGGGCCGGGCGCGGCCGGTCAGCGACCTGCGGCCAGTGCCGCGGCGCCGACGATCCCGGCCGCGTTGCGCAGCTGGGCCGGAATGATCGGTGCGCGCAGGTGCAGGTGCGGCAGGTACTTCTCGTGGTGCTTGCTCACACCACCCCCCACGACGATGAGGTCGGGGGACAGCAGATCCTCGACCACGCCGAAGTAGCGCTGCAGGCGCTCAGCCCATTCGTCCCAGGACAGGTCCTCCCGCTCGCGCGCGGAGTCGGCGGCCCGGGACTCGGCGTCGAACCCGTCGATCTCGAGGTGTCCCAGCTCCGTGTTCGGCACCAGCACCCCGTCGACCACCAGCGCCGAGCCGATCCCTGTGCCCAGGGTCGCCACCAGCACCACGCCCTCGGCGTCGCGGGCGGCGCCGTAGCGCACCTCGCCCACTCCCGCGGCGTCGGCGTCGTTCACCGCGACGACGTGGCGGCCGGACGCGCGCCGCACGAGCCCAGGCAGGTCAACGCCGGTCCAGGACTGGTCGAGGTTGGCCATCGAGCGCACCACGCCGTGGTGCATCGGCGCGGGGAAGGCGACGCCGATGGGCACGTCGTCGGGGAGGTCGTAGCTGTTGACGAGCGCCGTGAGCACCTCTGCCACGGCCTGCGGGGTGGACGGGACGGGGGTCGGGATGCGGGTCCGCTTCTCCGCGTACTCGCCCGCCGTGAGATCGACGGGCGCACCCTTGATCCCCGAACCTCCGATGTCGATGCCGAATGCCAGGTCATTCATGTCAGGATCGTCTCATGGGCACTGAAGAGGAGTACTGGTACAACACCGAGACGGGTGAGGTCGAGGAGGGACGCCGGTCCTCCTGGACGCACCTCATGGGTCCGTACGGCACGCGCGCCGAGGCGCAGCAGGCCCTGGAGAGCGCGAGGTCGCGCAGCGAGTCCTGGGACCAGGACGACGAGGAGTGGCGCAACAAGTAGCTGAGGGCTACTTGTCGAACGAGTGCTCCTCGTCCGGGAACGACGAGTCCTTGACCTCGGCGACGTAGTCCTGCGCGGCCTGCTGCAGCGCCGCGCCGAGCTCGGCGTAGCGCCGGGCGAAGCGCGGCGACCAGCCGGTCATGCCCGCCATGTCCGTCCACACCAGCACCTGGCCGTCGCAGTGCGGCCCCGCTCCGATGCCGATGGTCGGGATGCCCGCGGCCGCGGTGATCCGCGCGGCGACGTCGACGGGCACCATCTCCAGGACCACCGCGACGGCGCCGGCGTCCTCGACCGCACGGGCGTCGGCGGCCAGGCCCTCCACCGCGGCGTCGCCGCGCCCCTGGACGCGCGGCCCGCCCAGCAGGTTCTCCGACTGGGGCGTGTACCCGAGGTGCGCGACGACGGGGATGCCCGCCTCGCTCAGCGCACGGATCTGCGCCGCGGAACGGACCCCGCCCTCGAGCTTGACGGCGTCGGCGCCCGTCTCCTTGAAGACCCGCACCGCTGTCTCCAGCGCCTGCTGCGGCCCGGCCTCGTAGGAGCCGAACGGCAGGTCGATCACCACGAAGGCGCGCTTCGTCGCGCGCGCGACGGCGCGGGCGGCAGGGATCATGTCGTCGACGGTCACGGGGATCGTGGTCGCGTGACCGTGCATGACGTTCCCGATGGAGTCGCCGACGAGCAGGATGTCCATGCCCGCCGCGTCGAAGATCGCGGCGGTCACGGCGTCGTACGCGGTGAGCATCGCGAGCTTCTCACCACGGGCCTTGGCCTCCGCCAGGTGATGCACGCGGACCCTCTTGGGCCCCTGGACGGGGGACGTGTGGGCGGACATGGTTCTCCTGTGGTTCGGGCGGCCTCGGTGCCGCAGGAAAGCCTACGGCTGGTCGTCCACACCTGGTACACGCGCCTGTAACAGGGTTAGTGCAAGATGGGCCCATGGACAGGCAGCAGGAGTTCGTGCTCCGCACGGTCGAGGAGCGCGACATCCGCTTCATCCGGCTCTGGTTCACCGATGTGCTCGGTGTGCTCAAGTCGGTAGCCGTGGCGCCCGCGGAGCTCGAGTCGGCGTTCAGCGAGGGCATCGGCTTCGACGGCAGCGCCATCGAGGGCCTCACCCGCGTCTTCGAGGCCGACATGGTCGCGAAGCCGGACCCGACCACCTTCCAGGTGCTTCCCTGGCGCGGCGAGCGCCACGGCACCGGCCGCATGTTCTGCGACATCCTGACTCCGGACGGGGAGCCGTCGCTCGCCGACTCGCGCAACGTCCTCAAGCGCACCCTCGCCAAGGCGAGCGACCGCGGGTTCACCTTCTACACGCACCCCGAGGTCGAGTTCTACCTCTTCAACCAGCTCACCAAGACCGACTCGAAGCTCGAGCCGGTCGACCAGGGCGGGTACTTCGACCACCTGGCCAGGGGGTCGACGCACGACTTCCGCCGTGCCGCGATCACGATGCTTGAGTCCATGGGCATCTCGGTCGAGTTCTCCCACCACGAGGCCGGTCCGGGGCAGAACGAGATCGACCTGCGGTACGCCGACGCGCTGACCACCGCCGACAACCTCATGACGTTCCGCACGGTCGTCAAGGAGGTGGCGCTGGAGCAGGGCGTGTTCGCGTCGTTCATGCCCAAGCCGCTGGCCGACCAGCCCGGGTCCGGCATGCACACCCACGTGTCGCTGTTCGAGGACGACCGCAACGCGTTCCACGAGCCGGGCGCCCAGTTCGAGCTGTCCAAGACGGCGCGGCAGTTCATCGCCGGCCTCATGGTGCACGCGGGCGAGATCACGGCGGTCACCAACCAGTACGTCAACAGCTACAAGCGGCTCTGGGGCGGGCAGGAGGCTCCCAGCTACGTGAGCTGGGGCCACAACAACCGCTCCGCGCTCGTCCGGGTGCCGATGTACAAGCCGGGCAAGGGCAACTCGGCCCGTATCGAGTACCGCGCGCTGGACTCGGCGGCGAACCCGTACCTCGCGTTCGCCGTGCTCCTGGCCGCCGGCCTCAAGGGCATCGAGGAGGGCTACGACCTCCTGGACCACACCGAGGACGACGTCTGGGAGCTCACCGCCGCCGAGCGGCGGGCCCTGGGCATCGCGCCCCTGCCGCGCGACCTCGACGAGGCCATCCAGCTCATGGAGCGGTCCGAGCTCGTGGCCGAGACCCTCGGCGAGCACACCGCCGTCGGTAGCCGGAGCGGCTGAAGCAGCTGAAGCAGCTGAAGCAGCCGAAGCGTGCGGGACGATCGCCGCGATCAGGCCGTCCACGACG